>CAZWTV010000007.1:0-31153 GCA_964637225.1 uncultured Sediminibacterium sp. | reverse complement strand
GATCTAATCCACAAGCTATATTTTCTGCAATAACTCTGAGTACACTTTCTTTCAGTTTTTGTGTATCAGGATGGGTCGTTAGACTATGCCAGTTGGCTACAAAAAAATAGCAATTGTACTCCTCTTGCATTCGTACATAATTACGCATGGCACCAAAATAATTACCTAGATGTAAGTAACCAGTTGGTCTAATTCCACTTAATACAATTTGCTTTTCCATTGAATTGCGAAGATAATGAATCAGGAACCCATTTTTTGCCATCTTTTTGGGATATTTGTAGCGAATCTAAAAATAATTCGATTGAGCATCTCTACGCTTTTATCTAGCCCCATTGAATATTTGAAAGGGGTAGGCCCCCTGAGGGCTGATATGCTTAAAAAAGAGCTTAGCCTATTCACTTTTAATGATCTATTACATCATTTTCCCTATAGACACATAGATAAAACTAAGGTAAATACTATAGCTTCTATAAGTCCTGATATGGATTTTATTCAGGTAAAAGGGGTCTTGCAAACTATTGATATTATTGGAGTCAAAAGGGCGAAACGTTTAGTTACCCAATTAAAAGATGAGACAGGAATGATTGAACTGGCTTGGTTTCAAGGTATTCATTGGGTACAAAAAAATTTAGTAGAAGGTCAGACCTATTTGGTCTTTGGTAGAGTAAGCTTTTTTAATGGAAGAGCACAGCTAGTACATCCCGAGGTGGAACCTTATATGGTGAATAAGTTGTCTCAAAAATCTTTATTAGAACCTGTCTATTCCACTACTGAAAAATTAAAAGCAAGAGGGCTGAATGCCAAGCAAATTGGAAAATTGACGCAGGTCTTATTTCAACAAGTAAGTGAAAGGGAATTGCCAGAAAATTTGCCTACACCTATTCTTGCAGGTAAAATGGGTAGGTGGCAGGCCTATAAACAAGTTCATTTTCCAAGCTCTGCTGAAGAATATAAAAAGGCATTAGATCGATTAATTTTTGAAGAGTTATTTCTTGCTCAAGTAAGACTTAACTTAATTAAAATGGATAGACATAAAAATAGCAAAGGGCATAGATTTGAAAAAGTGGGTGATTATTTTAATACTTTTTATAACAAGTACCTGCCTTTTGAATTAACCGGTGCACAAAAAAGAGTCATTAAAGAAATTAGACAAGATGTAGGAAAAGGCTATCAAATGAATAGGCTTTTGCAAGGAGATGTGGGTAGTGGTAAAACCATAATTGCCTTAATGTGTATGCTAATGGCTGCAGACAATGGATATCAAAGTTGTTTGATGGCTCCAACAGAAATTTTAGCAACACAACACTTTGAGAGCTTAACTACTTTGTTAAAAGAAATGCCTATTGAAATTGCTTTATTAACTGGAAGTACAAAAACCGCAGAACGTAGAAGAATTTTAAAAGGTTTATTAGAAGATGATATTCATTTTGTGGTAGGAACGCATGCCATTATTGAGGAAGTGGTACAATTTAAAAATTTAGGACTCGCAGTAATTGATGAGCAACATCGTTTTGGTGTTGCCCAAAGAGCCCAACTTTGGAAAAAATCAACTATTCCTCCACATGTATTAGTAATGACAGCAACCCCAATTCCAAGAACATTGGCCATGACTGCTTTTGGAGATTTGGACTATAGTATCTTAGATGAATTACCTCCAGGAAGACAAGCAATAAAAACAGTGCAACGATATGAAACCGCTAGAGCCAAAGTGATGGACTTCGTAAAATCAGAAATTCAAAAAGGAAGACAAGCTTATTTTGTTTATCCTTTGATTGAAGAGAGTGAGAAATTGAGTTATGAAGATTTGATGCAAGGATATGAACAAGTAAAAAGTTATTTTCCAGCCCCTCATTTTAAAATTAGTATGGTACACGGAAGGCAGAGTAGTGTGGAAAAGGAAACGAATATGCATCGATTTAAAACAGGTGATACGCAACTATTAGTAGGCACCACTGTAATTGAAGTGGGAGTGAATGTACCGAATGCAACAGTAATGGTTATTGAGAGTGCTGAAAAATTTGGATTATCTCAATTACATCAACTAAGAGGAAGGGTGGGAAGAGGTAGTGAACAAAGTTATTGTATATTACTATGTAGTGTGAAAGCTGGAAAAGAAGCAAAAGAAAGATTGAAAATAATGTGTCAAACTAATGATGGTTTTTTAATTGCAGAAAAAGATTTAGAGATCAGAGGCCCTGGAGATATAGATGGAACCAGACAGAGTGGTGCATTAAACTTTAAACTAGCGAATATTATTAATGATAAAAAGGTATTAGCAGAAGCAAGAAATATTGCTCATGAACTGTGTGAAAAGGACCCATTGCTTCAATTACCTGAGAATACTGTTCTTAGAACATTTATTTTGAGTCAAAAAACTAAAATTGGTTGGGGTAAGATTGCATAAGGCAAGTATTTTTTAATTAACTTGCTATGACTTAAATACATTGATGAGCGCTATGAAATACACCCCTTTAGACCCACAAATATTTATACAAAATAGAAAGCGTTTTGTATCAAAAATGCAAAAAAACAGTATTGCAATTTTTGTGAGTAATGACGAATTTCCATTGAATGGAGATGCCCTTCACGAATTTAAACAAAATGCAGATTTATTTTGGTTATCAGGTATTGAACAAGAGGGTTCCATGGTTATATTATTTCCAGATAATCCCGACCCAAAATACAGAGAAGTATTAGTATTGGTTAGGCCACAAGAATTAAAAGAAATTTGGGATGGTAAAAGATTAAGGGCGAACGAAGCCACGACTATTTCTGGAATTAAAACAATTATTTGGGCCGACGCATTGGATTCTATTTTGCAACAGTGGGTGCATTTGTCCGATGCCATTTATTTAGATTCTAATGAAAATGATAGAAAGAGCAATTTATTAAGAACACAGGAATATCGTTTTATTGATGAGATGAAAGCTAGGTATCCTTTGCATACATTTTGCAGAGCAGCAATAATCATGAAAGAATTGAGAGCGGTAAAAACAAAAGAGGAAGTGCAGGTGATTCAAAAAGCAATTGATATAACAGAAGTAGCTTTTAGAAGATTATTAAATTTTATTCAGCCAGGTATCATGGAGTATGAAATAGAAGCAGAAATTTTTCACTCTTTTTTAAGTCAACGTGCCACAGGAGTAGCTTATCATAGTATCATTGCAAGTGGAGATAATGCAAGAACCTTGCATTATATAAATAATAACAATGTATGTAAAAATGGAGAATTGGTTTTAATGGATTTTGGAGCTGCTTATGGAGGATATTGCGCCGATCTAACAAGAACGGTGCCTGTGAATGGAAAATTTACTAAAAGGCAGAAGCAAGTTTATAATGCTTGTTTGCATTTACATGATTATGCAAAGTCTATTTTAAAACCTGGTATTAGTATTGTAAATTATACAGATAAAGTGGGAGAGCAAGCCACACAACAATTTTTAAAATTAGGCTTAATTACCAAGTCGGATATAAAAAATGAAGATCCGGATAATAAAGCTTATAGAAAGTATTTGTATCATGGTATATCACATCATTTAGGTATAGATGTGCATGATCTGGGAACTAGAACAGCACCCATTCAAGCGGGTATGGTATTTACAGTAGAGCCAGGTATTTACATCAAAGAAGAAAAAATGGGTGTTCGCATTGAAAATAATATATGGATCACAAGAACAGGGCATCTAGATTTAATGAAAAAAATACCCATAAAAGCAGAAGAAATAGAATCTTTGATGGCAAAAAATAAAAGTAGTAAAAAATAAAAAACAAAAATGAAAAAGCATATTCCTAATTTCATCACTTTGCTGAATTTATTTTTGGGTTGTTGGGCTATTGTGTTTGCTTTTCAATCGGGAGCTATGGCTACCATGGATGATGCAGGGAATATGATTATTGAGATTCCTGAAAAAATGTATTACGCAAGCTTGTTTATTGGTCTGGCAGCTTTGGCAGATTTTTTTGATGGAGGGGCTGCTCGACTTTTAAAAGTGAATTCAGATTTAGGAAAACAACTTGATTCACTCTCAGATGTAGTGAGTTTTGGTGTAGCGCCTTCTATTATAGTTTTTCAATTTTTAAGACTCTCACTTGCTACCGATATCAATGCATTATCACAGACTACTCTATTCATGGCACCTGCTTTTATCATTGCAATTGCAGGAGCATATCGTTTGGCTAAATTCAATATCGATCCCGCACAAACGACCTATTTTAAAGGAGTTCCTATTCCCATGATTGGGTTATTAACTGCTGCATTTCCATTGGTCTATTGGCAATCCAATACCACCATTTTTTCAAAATTATTGTTAAGTCCCGTCTTTTGGTATCTCTATATAATAGTAGTTTCCTATTTAATGATAATGAGCAGGCCCATGCTTGCTTTAAAAAATTTGAGCAAGAAGAAAAATTTAATACTACCCTTATTATTAGTAGGAGTGGAAGTAGTTATAACAGCTTTCTTTTTTAAATGGATGGCTATTCCTTTTGGCTTTATTGGTTACCTCTTAGTATCTTTGTTGTATAAAAAAACTATCACTCAATAAAAACTGTATGATATTTCAAGTTCAAATTAAAGTCATGCCTTTAAAAGATTTATTAGATCCACAAGGTAAAGCTGTTTTGGGAGGTCTTCACAATTTAGGTATGAAGGGTATTCAAGATGTTAGAGTAGGAAAACTCATAAGCTTGCAAATTGAAGCTTCTAGTGAAACTATTGCAAGAGAAATAGCAGAAAATGCTAGTAAGCAATTATTAGCCAATGCCGTTATGGAATATTTCGAAATTGAATTTGTTAAATCCTAGATTTTTTTAATCACTTTTTTTAATTATTTCAATGTTATATATTGTTCCCACACCCATTGGAAATTTAAAAGATTTTACTTTTAGAGCCATAGAAGTATTACAAGAGGTAGATTTTATATTATGTGAAGACACACGCACTTCTTCGAAATTATTACAACATTATAAAATACACAAACCACTTACACCTTATCATCAGCATAATGAACATAAAGTGGTTGATCATTTAGTGCAACAATTACAATCTGGAAAAAACATTGCCTTAGTCACAGATGCAGGAACTCCAGGTATTTCTGATCCAGCATTTTTATTAGTGCGAGCTTGTAAAGCTGCCGGGGTAGCCATAACAAGTTTGCCTGGTGCCACTGCCTTTGTTCCTGCCTTGGTAAATAGCGGATTGCCTGCCACTCGTTTTATTTTTGAAGGATTTATTCCATTGAAAAAAGGTAGAAAAACTTTAATGGAATCGCTAGTGAATGAGCAGCGTACTATGATATTTTATGAAAGTCCAATGCGTTTGGTTAAAACCCTAGAATTATTTGCAAGTTATTTTGGAAAAGAAAGACAAGCTTCGGTAAGTAGGGAACTTACTAAAATTTATGAAGAAAATATTTCAGATAACCTTGGTAACTTAATTACTCATTTTTCTTCTAAACAAGTAAAAGGAGAAATTGTCATTGTGGTGGAAGGAAAGACTTTATAATATTTACCTATGAAAAATAAGCTATTAATACTGAGTCTAGTTTGCATTGGTTATACCAATATTATCCTAGCTCAAGCCGATCGTTGGCAACAACATATTAATTATACCATCAAAGCCTCTTTAGACGTTACCAATAATATGGTCAAGGGTTCGGAGGAGCTAGTGTATACTAATAACTCGCCTGACACTTTACGTAAAGTATATTTTCATTTGTATTGGAATGCCTTTGCTCCCAACTCATCTATGGATATTCGTAGTAGAGAATTGGGGAAAAATGTACTCAACTTTAATAGAGGATCTATAAGTGCAACTAATGCCACCATGTTAGGACAAGAGGCTGTGCAAGATTGGGATAGAAGAGTAAAAGATCGTATTCAAAAATTATCATCTACAGAAATGGGTTATCAGAAAGTAAGTCAAATTTTAATAAATGGAAAAATTCAAAAACTAATTGAACATGAAACAATATTAGAAGTTCAACTTACTCAAGCTATTTTACCCAAGACCTCTGTAAAAATGTCTTTACAATTTGAGGCACAGGTGCCGGTTCAAATTAGACGTTCGGGTCGTAACAATGCTGAAGGAATTCGTTACTCAATGAGTCAATGGTATCCTAAAATGGTAGAATATGATTACCAAGGTTGGAATGCCAATGCTTACATAGCAAGAGAATTTTATGGAGTTTGGGGTAATTACGATGTAAGTGTAACCTTAGATAAATCATATAGGGTAGCTGCCACGGGCGTTTTACAAAACCCCAATGCCGTTGCCGATAAATTTGGAAATCTTACATGGAATTTTAAAGGAAATAATATACACGATTTTATGTGGGCTGCCGATAATCATTATAAGCATTTATCTAAAGAAGTTCGAAAAGGTTTAATCTTACAAGTGTATTATAAAGAAAAAGATGCAAGTGCAGACAGCGCATGGGCAAATGTTTTATGGGCAGCTGAAAAGGTACTGCCTTATATAGAAAAAAAATATGGTCCCTACCCCTATCCTCAATATTCATTTATTCAAGGGGGAGATGGGGGTATGGAATATGGTATGGGTACTTTATTAAAAGGGCCTGGATTAGAAACTGCTATTCACGAGTGGATGCATAGTTGGTACCAACATATATTAGGAACGAATGAAAGTTTATTTCCATGGATGGATGAAGGATTTACTTCTTATGCCGAAGATGATATAAGTTTTTATTACAATAATAATTTTGCACTATCGTCTCCTTATATTAATGAAAAAGAAAAACTCAGATTAACCGCTATAATCAACAATGCAAAATCTCAGCTTCCAGCAATTCAATTTGGTAATTATGCAGGTTATTTAACTTTAGCCAAAAGTGGTATTGAAGAACCCATGAGTACGCATTCAGATCATTACAATTATAATTATGCCTATAGTTCTGCTGCTTATTCAAAAGGCGCCACTTTTCTAGGTTTATTAGGGTATGTAGTGGGGGATTCGGTTAGAGATATTATTTTGTTGAATTATTATAATACATGGAAGTTTAAACATCCTAATGCCAATGATTTTATTAGAGTGGCTGAAAAAACCAGTGGCCTTCAGTTACAATGGTTAAAAGAGTATTGGGTGAATTCTACTAAAACCATTGATTATGGATTAAATAATATTGAGATCAATGCTACTAGCTCTAATGCTAACATAAGTATTCAAAGAAATGGTAAATTCCCAATGCCTATTGAAGTGTTGGTCACTTACAAAGATGGCACCAGTGAATTACATTATATACCCTTAGATTTAATGTTAGGTGCAAAGCAGCCAGAGGGTAATATGAAAAGAATAACACATCCAGAATGGCAATGGGTGTCACCTACTTATACATTTGAATCAAGTAAACCTCTCTCTACACTAAAATCTATTGAAATTGATCCAAGTCAACGTATGCCAGATATTAATAGGAGTAATAATAAATTAGTATTACCCGATTAAATGAAAAGCTTTCATTTAATTATCATGTATATGTTAAGTATACTTAGTGAAAGTGAGTAAAGTTATTAAGGCTTCTTTACTTGTAGAATAAACTTTTGTTCAAAAAAAGCTTCTGGAAAAATATCGTGTATTGACATCATTTTTGGACGCAAGCCGCTTTCAAAAATTTCTTGGTGTAAATCTCCTCCTTTTAAACATAGAAGCGCATTGGATTGCCCTGGTTTTTTTTGTAGCAAGGGTCCAGCCCATTTCCATAAATCTTTCAAGGGTGCCACGGCTCGGCTTATAGCGAAGTCAAATTTTTTATTTTTAATTTCTTCTACACGAGCATGTTGAGTGGTAATATTTTTTATACCCGTCATTGTGCATACGGCATCAACCACTTTTAATTTTTTAGCAATACTATCTACTGCTAAAAATTTTACTTCAGGGAAGAATATGGCTAGTGGTACGCAGGGAAAACCACCTCCGCATCCAATATCTATGACTTGTGTTCCTTTTTCCCATTCAACTACGGCTGCTATACTTAGGGAGTGTAAAATATGATGTAGGTAAATATGTTCTATATCTTTTCTAGAGATCACATTAATTTGACTGTTCCACTCTTTGTAGGCTGGTTCTAATGCCTCCAATTGTTGTAATTGCTGTGCAGTGAAATCGGCAAAGTACTTTTTTATTAATTCCAATTTTTCTGTGGGGCTTTCCATACACTAGGCAAGGTAAATAAATAATAGAAGATAGACCAAATATCTAATAATATGAACCAAGGCCATAGGTCAAGTTCATTTAATTTTTTCATGGTACTTCTTAGTATAGCTCCTTGTACCAACATTCTTAAACTCCAAAGCCCAATGATAAGTGTATATTCTTTAGTAAATAATAAGCTTGTAATTAAAATGGGATACACTAAAAACTGACTAATGGCATAAAAAGCAAGTAAGGTAGCATGAGATAATTTATAATATTTACTAGTCGTGTAGTGTCTATATTTTTGATTCATCCAATCGTGTAAAGTAGTTTTAGGCTCACTCAGGGTATGAGCATCTTTATCAATTACAATAGCTGTATTTTTTTTATGCGCCACTTGATTAATAAATAAATCATCATCTCCACTGGGCATTTGATTGATAGAAGAAAAACCTTTGTTACGTAAAAAAACCTCTTTCTTGTAGGATAAATTTCTTCCCACTCCCATGTAAGGTAATCCTGCTAAGGCATAGGAAAAATATTGTAAAGCAGTTTGAAAAGTCTCAAAGCGTATCAGTTTATTGATAAGTCCAGGTTTCTTTTTATAGGCGCCGTAACCCAGTACAATTTCAATTCCGTCATCATAGCCGTCTTGCATTAAGCGCATCCAATGTTCACTGGCAGGAACACAGTCGGCATCGGTGAGAAGTAAAATTTCATTTTTTGCCGATTTAATCCCAATGGATAAAGGAAATTTTTTTCCATTGATCATTTTGGCTTCTTGAGAAAGTGTTACAGGATGTAAATTTTTAAAAGATTTATTAAACTCTTCAATTAAATATTTTGTTTCATCTTCAGAATTATCATTGACTAACACTACTTCGTGAGTGGTACTGTAATCTTGAACTAAAACACCTGGTAAATTCTGAGCTAGGTGATGTGCTTCATTTCTTGCGCATATTACCACCGATATGGGATGTTCCATATGGCTGTTTTTTTCAGGCTTTTTATAAATAGCTAAACGAAGAAAAAAATATAGATAGTAAAATAATTGAAGGGCAATAACAACTATAAAACTGCCTATCAATATATTTGATAGTGGAAGGTTAGTTAACATCTAACAAAAATATAACAAGCAGGTAGAACTACTTCAGCTAAAGAATGAATGTGGAAAAATAGCCTATTTGACCTTACCTTTGAGCAATGGCGGCACTCCAATTTAAACTAGAACATCAAAGTAATATAGGAGCTTCAAGGGCTGGTTGCATTCAAACCGATCATGGTGAAATACGCACTCCTATTTTTATGCCAGTGGGAACCATTGGTTCTGTGAAAGCAGTCACACAACAACAACTAAAAAAAGACATACAAGCACAAATAATATTGGGTAATACTTATCATCTTTATTTGCGACCAGGTACTGAACTATTGGAAGCTGCCGGTGGTTTGCATCAATTCATGGGTTGGGAGAGACCTATTTTAACAGATAGTGGGGGCTACCAGGTTTTTTCTTTGGCCTCTAATAGAAAAATTAAACCTGAGGGTGTTTTATTTCAATCGCATATTGATGGTAGTAAACATTTATTTAGTCCAGAAAAAGTGATGGATATTCAAAGAAGTATTGGTGCAGATATTATTATGGCTTTTGATGAATGTCCACCTTATCCCAGTGAATATGAATACGTACGTAAAAGCATGGATCTAACTCATATCTGGTTAGACAAATGTTTTAATAGGTTAGCACAGACGCCTGATCTTTATGGTCATACTCAAAACTTATTTCCCATAGTGCAAGGAGGAACTTATGCAGATTTAAGAAAAGCTTCCTGTGCTTATGTCAGCTCCAAAAATGCAGTTGGAAATGCAATAGGTGGTTTAAGTGTGGGTGAATCAGAACAAGAGCTTTATGAATTCACACAATTATGCTGTGAAAATTTACCTGTTCATAAACCTAGGTATTTAATGGGAGTGGGCACCCCTTGGAATATTCTTGAAGCAATTGACTTAGGTGTAGACATGTTTGATTGTGTGATGCCAACGCGCAATGGACGCAATGGAATGATATTTACAACACAAGGTGTCATGAATATTAAAAATAAACAGTGGGCCAGTGATTTTTCAGTGTTGGATCCAGGGCTACCCCATGAGTTAAGTCAATATTACACTAAAGCTTATATGAGACATTTATTTGTCGCTGATGAAATTTTAGGACTGCAATTGGCAAGTATTCAGAATCTATCTTTTTATCTTTGGTTGGTAGGACAAGCTAGGGAGCATATTATTTTAGGGGATTATTCTAGTTGGAAAAAATCAATGGTGGTTCAAATAAGTAAAAGATTATAAATTCATAAGATCCTTTGAAAAAACTAGATTGGTATATATTAAATAAATTTTTAAAAGTATTTTTCTTTTCTATCTTTTTATTTGCAGTTATTGCAGTAGTTATTGATGGAAGTGAAAAGACAGATGATTTTGTACGTTCTGGTTTTTCTGCATCAGAAATTTTCACACATTATTATATTGGGTTTATCCCACATATCATTGCTTTACTTTTTCCTTTATTTGTATTTATTGCAGTTATATTTTTCACCTCAAAAATGGCAGGGCAAACAGAAGTAATTGCCATACTTGCTAGCGGTACCTCTTATAACAGATGGCTAAGACCTTATTGGCTAGGTGGAGTGTTTTTAGGTTTACTTTTATGGATTTCTAATTTATACTTTATTCCTAAAGCCAATATCATAAGAGGAAGTTTTGAAGCTGCTTATGTAGATACACATTCAACTTACAATGCTTTAATTCAAGGCTCTTCCGATATTTATTTCAAAGTAGACTCTTTCACTTATGCAGGAATTTATGGTTATGATACAGCCGCCAAAAGAGGTAATAATTTTTTTATTTATAAAGTGGAAGGGGATAAAGTCAATTATAATTTGAGGGCTGAAGCAATTTTATGGGATACAGCGGTTAAACAATGGGCTTTGTCTGAAGTATTGGAAAGAAGTATTTTTAATAATAGAGAGCAAATTAAGTATGTGACTTCTATGCATAAAAAGTTTGGTTTTCTTCCCCTTGATTTAGAAAAAGATAAATACACAAAGGATAAGTTAACTACACCTCAGTTAATTAAACAAATTAAATTGGAGGAAATAAGGGGTTCAGAAGTGCTCAATGAGTTAAAAATTGAAAGATATCGTAGAGACGCTACCCCTATCACGGTTTTATTATTAACCCTTATTGGGGCAATCATTGCAGGCCATAAAGTGAGAGGTGGAAGTGGCTCTCATTTGGCTTTAGGATTCATTATAGCAGCCCTTTTTATTTTGACGGATAGATTTTCTACGATATTCTCCACCAAAGGTAATTTACCCCCATTATTAGCAGCCTGGATACCCAATCTTATATTTATATGGGTGGCATATTATTTATACAAAAAAGCAGCCAAGTAAACCTTTTTTTAGATTAACTTTGTGCCCAAATTTAAAAGGGTTTTCATTCTAAAAATTTAGGTATGGAAGATATTAAAGACAGGTTTAGTGCAAAAGCAAATGCAGCAAGTTTAGAGATTAAGGAATTAATCAAACAACATGGTGAAAAAAAAATTGGTGAAGTTACATTAGCACAAGCCTATCAAGGTATGCGTGGTATCACAGGTTTAGTAACTGAAACTAGTTTATTAGATGCACAAGAAGGTATTCGCTTTAGAGGATTCACTATACCAGAATTACAAGAAAAATTACCTAAAGCCCCTAAAGGAGATGAACCCTTACCCGAAGGTTTATTTTATTTAATGATGATTGGTGAAATACCCAATCAAGAAGATGTACATGCTATTACAAATAATTGGCAAAGAAGAAGTCATGTGCCTTCACATGTATTCGATGTAATTGATGCATTTCCTATCAATACACATCCCATGACAATGTATGTAGCAGCAGTGATGGCATTGCAAACAGAATCTAAATTTTCTCAAGAGTATGCTAAGGGAATGAATAAAAAAGATTACTGGCAATACACTTATGATGATTCGATGGATTTAATTGCTCGTTTACCTAGAATTGCTGCCTATATCTATAGAAGAAAATATAAAAACAACGAACATATACATCCTAATGGATTGTTAGATTGGGCAGGTAATCTTGCATACATGATGGGTTTTGAAGATGAAAGTACCAAAGAGTTAATGAGATTGTATATGACTATTCATGCCGATCATGAAGGTGGAAATGTTTCTGCACATACGACCCATTTAGTGGGATCTGCCTTGAGTGATCCTTATTTAAGTTATGCAGCTGGAATGAATGGATTGGCGGGTCCTTTGCATGGATTGGCCAATCAAGAAGTGATTAAGTGGATTTTTGAAATGCAAGAGGCCATAGGATCTGATGAACCTACCACTGCTCAGATTGCAGATTATGTTCAAAAAACTTTAGCTTCCGGAAAAGTAGTTCCTGGATATGGTCACGCAGTTTTAAGAAAAACCGATCCCCGTTTTAGTGCTCAAATGGCTTTTGGAAAAAAACATTTGGCTAGCGATAAATTAGTTAACACTGTTTGGAAGATTTATGAAACTGTTCCCCCTATATTAGAGTCTTTAGGGAAAGTAAAAAATCCTTGGCCCAATGTAGATGCGCATAGTGGTGCCTTATTGGTTCATTATGGAATTGTTGAATACGAATTTTATACCGTTTTATTTGCTGTTAGTAGAGCCCTTGGCGTATTAGCAAGTTTAACCTGGGATCGCGCTTTAGGTTTCCCCTTAGAAAGACCCAAATCTGTTACTACAGAGGCGGTTAAACTCTGGTTAAACGGTAAAGGAGAAATTTAGCCTTTTCATTAATTGGGGAATTAGCTCAGTTGGTAGAGCGCTTGCATGGCATGCAAGAGGTCAGCGGTTCGAACCCGCTATTCTCCACATTCATGTTTTCAAAATTTTTTACATTTTTATCGCTTTCAATTTCTTTTGCAATACATACATTTGCACAACAAAATTCTATTTTATTAAAAGTAGTAGATACAAAAAATAATCCAGTAGGTTTTGCGCATATTTCAATAACCAACACATCCGATTCTACGAAGCAAGTAAATAGTATTAGCGATAGTATTGGCATGTGTAAAATTAACCTTACTCCAAAAACAAATTATACTTTTAAAATCTCGGCTCTTGGATACAAGAAACTTAGTAAAAACTATTTTATCGTAGATCAGTCTTTTTTAGCTTTCAAACTTTCTGAAGATCCTACTCAATTAAATGAAGTGGTGGTCAAATCTACAAAAGCCTTAATACGTCAAGAAGATGATAAATCGGTGGTAGATCCAGAAGCTTTAGCAGCTAGTTCTACCAACGCTTATGAAACAGTTGAGAAAGTGCCTGGGGTATTTATTGATCAGGATGGAAATATTTATTTAAATGGCCTTTCACCAGCAGGAGTCCAAATTAATGGCCGTGATTTAAAAATGAGCGCCTCAGACATTGCCATTTTATTAAAAAGCTTGCCTCCCAATGCTATTCAAAAAATTGAACTCATTAGAACGCCCTCTGCAAAATATGACGCTTCGGGGGGAGGAGGCTTGGTGAATATCATATTAATGAAAGGAGTGAAAATTGGTATGAATGGTTCAGTGAACAGTGGATTTTTACAAGGTGAATATGGTAACCAATTCATTGGATTTAATTTAAATAATAATAATGATAAATTAAATTCTTATGTGAATGGTCAATTTAATAATGGAAATGATTATTCCATAACTAATTCAGATAGAATTCTTTCAGTAGACTCTATCTTAAGACAGGAATCAAGAGTAGTTAAACCGAATCATTCCGTTAATATGGGGTATGGTTTTGGAAAAACGTACAAAGAAAAATGGGAATTGAATTATGATGGAAGAATGAGTCAAAATAAATTTGATAATACTACACATAGCCAATCTTATCTGCATCAAATTTCTATCAATCAAAATACAGGTAATATTGAATCGTATGTTAACAATAAAGGTGTCAATAATTTTATTAATCAGTCTTTTAGAGTAAAATTAAAATTAGACACAGTAGGGGGTGAATGGGTGAATGATGTAAATTTTAATTTTTCAAATAGTACCACCCATCAAAATTATTCAAATCTCCTATTAGCAAAAAATACAAGCAGTGGAGGTGAGGGTGAATATGGGAATGATAGAAATTATTTTACTTATCAGTCCGATTTAAGAAAAAAACTAATTGGTATGAATATTGAATCAGGTGTTAAAACATCGGTTTTACATTTCAATAACCATGCAAATTATACTAAAAATATAAGTGGTCAAATAAGTCCCGATCCTTTTAGAACCAGTAGTTTTCGCTATACTGAACAAATCAACGCTGCCTATTTACAAGGTTCTAAAACCTGGGGTCCTATTATTTTAAAAGTGGGTTCTAGGTGGGAACAAACTATCATGCAAGGCCATCAATTAATTCCGAAAGACACCACTTTTTCAGTGAATAGAACTGACGCTTTTCCCTATGTGTATTTGAGTAGAAAGATTATTTCCATTATGAATTATGAAGTACGTGGTTTCTTAGTGTATAGAAAAACTATTAGCAGGCCCTCTTATGATTATTTAAATCCTTTTGCAAAATATATAGATCCATTTTTATATGAAGTAGGTAATCCAAATTTGAAGCCCCAGTTTACTACCAACTATGAAGCTAATATAAGCGTTGACGATAAACCATTATTTGCCTATGGCGTGAATGAGACTACAGATATTTTTACCAATGTGGTGTATCAGTCACCCACCAATAAACAAGTGAGCTATAGAACCTATGATAATTTAGGAAAAAGTAGAGAAACATATTTTAGAATAATAGGAGTCATTCCACCTGGTAAAAAGTTTTTTGCTGTATTAGGTACACAATATAACAGAAATAATTACAATGGTTTTTATGAAGGGAAGCCCATTGTTTTCAATAGAGGCACCTGGTCTATTTTTACCTTTCAGTCTTTAAAATTAGATGGCTTTTCCACCCTTACTTTAAATGGTTTTTGGAGATTTAAAGGACAGCAACAATTTTATGAATTATCCGATTTTGGAACTTTGAATGCAACCATTAATAGACAATTTTTAAAGAAAAAACTAACTGTCACCGCAAGTTATAATGACTTCTTGTATACTAATAACAACCATTTTGAATTGCATCAAGGTACACAAAACGCAATAGGATATAGAGCATCCGATACAAGAAGAATGGGACTTTCATTGCGTTATAACTTTGGTTTTAAGCCAAAGGAAAATAAGTTAGAAATGTTAGAGCAAGGCGTTGAAAGAAATTAACAACCTCACATTTTTGTAATAAAATTTTTATTTAAGGATTTGCTCTATGAATGCTAGTACACTCATTGAGCCCATGAGCGCCACTACCATCCAACCCATAAGTTCCATCCAAATCGGGTATTTGATTTTTTTTAAGATTGGTATTTTTCTATTGGCTATAAGCATTATGGCAACTGCAAAGGGTAATATAATTCCGTTCACCAATCCTGCTAATAATAATAATTCTTTAGGTTTCCCAAAAACAACAAATAATGAAGTTGAGATAACAATAAATGCCGTAATTACTTTTCTTTCTTGTTGAAAAATAGAGAGGGTGGTATTTTTAATAAAACTATATGAAGTATAAGAGGCACCTATAACAGAAGATATGGCGGCACTCCATAAAACAATTCCAAAAATAAATAATCCCCATCTTCCAGAAGCCGATTCAAAAACAGTAGCGGCTGGATTATTTTTATCTAGCGTGATACCTCGACTCACAATACCTACTACCGCTAAAAAAAGAATGAAGCGCATAAAGGAAGAAATTAAAATACCACGACTAGCTGTTTTTTTAACAAATGCAATATGTTCTTCTCCTTGAATGCCTGCATCAATAAGTCGGTGCGCTCCTGAAAAAGTAATATAGCCACCCACCGTTCCTCCTACGATGGTTACTATGGCCAATAGGGATATTTTTTCAGGTACAAAACTATGATGTACTGCATCTAATAGGGGAGGATGTGCTGCATATACAATAATTAATGTGAGACTAATTTTTACTAAACCTAAAATCTTAGTGAGCTGATCCAGCATTTTACCAATTTCTTGTATCCAAAATATTATAATAGCCACTATACCACTAATGATAGCCCCTTTGGCAAAAGAAATTCCAGTTAAAATATTCAGTGCAAGACCACACCCTGCAATATTTCCAATATTAAATGCAAAGCCACCTAGAATTACTAATAAAGAAAGTAGATATCCAAGTCCTGGAAAAACTTTATGTGCAATTTCTTGAGCGCGCATTCCAGTTAATGTAATTGTTCTCCAAATATTAATTTGTGCACCAAAATCCAATATAATAGAAATAAAAATTACAAATCCAAAGCTGGTTAATAATTGTTCTGTATAAAAAGAAGTTTGCGTTAAAAAACCAGGCCCAATGGAGGAATTAGCCATTAAAAATGCAGCTCCTAAACCCAAGCCGCTCATAGAGGGAGGTAGAATAGGTTTATTAAGCTTGTGTAATTTCAATCTGATTATTTTTTAAAGTAGAATAAATTTTTTTGGCAAATTCAACGGCATGCATACCGTCTCCATGAATGCAAATGGTATCGGCTTCAATATCAATTGAATCCCCTTGTAGTGTGTTTACTTTTTGTAGTTGTATTATTTCTAACACTTGTTTACATGCTTCTTCTACATTGTCAATCATAGCATGATTTAAATAACGCGGTGTTAAATGTCCATCTAATTGATAGGTTCTATCTGCAAATACTTCATTGGCATAGGGTTGACCTAATTTTCTGGCTTCTTGAATAGTTTTACTACCACTCAAAGCGTAAATAATTATATCTGTATCTATGGCTTGAATAGTTTGTATAAAAATTTTACTCAAAGCAGCATCTTTGGCACAATCATTATATAAAGCACCGTGTAATTTTACATGATGTAATGTAGCTCCCAAGGGGATAGCTATTTTTTCAAAAACATAAATTTGTTCTGCTATTAATTCTGCCATTTCTAATAAGGAAAGCATTTGAGATACGCGTCCAAAATTTTCTCTATCTGGATATCCTGGATGCGCTCCTATGGCAACATTATATTGGAGAGCTAGCTCAATTGTTTTTTTAAGAATGTCTATGTTGCCTGCATGAAATCCACAGGAAATATTTGCACTACTTATATAGGGCATTATTTGGGCTTCATTGCCCATGCCTTCGCCCATATCGCAGTTAAGATCTATGGATAAATTTTTTTTCAATTTCTTGATATAATTTATGTGCAGTTTCAAGACTGGTTTTCTTAAAATGAAAACTAGTTTTATGGGACATTTGTGCTAGCCTTGGTAAATCTACCAAAATAATTTGACCCAAATTGGCATATCCACCAATTGTCTGATGATCGGACATGAGTACAATAATTTCTCCACTTGCTAATAATTGAATGGTTCCTCTAGTGATTGCTGAAGACAAATATTGGTTGGGTACACCCAGCTCTAATAAAACACCTTTTAGTGGATATCCCATTCGATTGGCTTGATGTCCAATTTGAAATTGCGTATTTAAAAAATTTTTTTGTGATGAAGGGGTGAGGTCTTCCCATGCAGGACCTGGAATAAATTGAATGGCTTCGCTTGAAAAAATATGTGTATTTAAATCATGGACCAACTCAGCAACATTTTCATTAATTCTATTTAAATTTTGGGAAACTAAGTGAGCATTAATTTTCCATTCAAAACTGTCTTCATTTTGAATTCTTTTTGCAAAAAAACTATGACTATTCAGCCAGGCTTCTTGTTGTATTTGTCCTTGAATTGCTAAATAACTTACCCTGCCTACAATGGGTTGTAAAAATTGTAATATGTCATTTTCTTTTACTTCAATAGCAGTAGTTAAAGGAATACTTTTATCATTCACAATGGGTGCAAAATTAGCTCCGGTAATACAAATAGTATAGGCTTGATTAAATTTGAAAATGCTGGTTGGAAAATGTAATTCAAACACTGGAGCATCTATAGGATTTTGCACCAAAAAATTAGCCAACTGTGCCGATAAATAATCTAAATAACCATTGGCTTGAATACCTAAATCTTGATAACCATATCTTCCTTTATCTTGAATGCTATCTGCTATACCCTTTTTTAAAATTTGAATAGCCATAAAATTTATTTGTATTCATTTAGATTTTCAAATTCCATCAAAGTAATAGGATAAAATTGTATACGATTACCCACTTTTATTTTAGTTAAAATGTTTGGGTTAGGATCAAAAATTTTAAAGGGTGTTCTTCCAATAATTTGCCATCCGCCAGGTGAATTCATGGGATATATACCAGTCTGTAATCCGGCAATACCAACACTTCCAGCTAAAACCTCTTGTCTAGGTCTTGGGTGTCTAGCTATTTGTATTTGTTCTTTAACCTTGCCCATATAGGCAAAGCCAGGTAAAAATCCTAAACAATACACTCTATAAATTTCTTCGCTATGTTTTTCAATAATTTTTTCGGCTGAAATTTTATTTCTTTTGCTTATGTTTTCTAAATCAATACCAAATCTTTTATCATAACAAACTGGAATTTGAATAATTTCATTTTCATTTAATTTTTCTGAAACAGGGTTCAATACTTTTAACATTGAATATCCAAATTCATTAATTGATTTTTTATTTTCGATACCTATCGAATGAGCATAAAATAAATTTATATCATATACAAGTGTAAGAGTATGATAGGATGGAATGAGCTCTTTTATAAAATCAAAATCAAATTCTTCGATTGTTTTTTTTAAAGCAATTATTTTTTGCATTATTGATTCATCCATCAAAGGTTGCAAGGAAAAAACAATTGCATGATCTCCTAAAATTTCAAGCTTCCATTCTTTGTTTTCAAAATTTGAATGCATAGTTTGAAAAGGTACTGAAAAATTAAAAATTCAACGAATTCATCTAAAAATTCGGAATTTGTGGAGCTTTTTTACATTAAAATATCTACATAACTACTTAAATACTAATGAAATTAGAAAATCATATGTGTATAATTTACACATATGAAAAATCAAACTTAGTGTACAATTAACACTTTTTTCTAAATTGTTAAAAAAAAGTGACCTCATCACTTGCTTATGTTAAGAAACTGTTATATTATTGGTATACGATTGTACTTAAATTTTAAAATCAAACCCGAACACTATGCGAAAATTTCTACGTTTAATTACGGTTCCTTTGTTACTATGGGGTCTTGTTGCCAATGCGCAAACAAGAACTATCAAAGGACAAGTAGTTTCAGCTACAGATGGTAAGGCCATAGCTGGTGCTACTATTTCAGTTAATGGACAAAAAGTTTCTGCTATTGCTAGCGAAGATGGTTCATTTGCTGTTAACGTTTCTGGTACTGTTACTTTATCTGTAAAATCTGTTGGTTTTGCAAGTAAGTCTGTAACTGTTGCTGGAGGCCAAAACACTGTTAAAGTTTCATTAACTGAGGAGTCATCTCAATTAAATGAAATAGTGGTTACTGGTTACACCGCTCAGAAAAGAAAAGAAATTACTGGTGCGGTATCAGTAGTGAGTGTTAAAGATATGAAGTCAGTGCCTTCTGGTACTGCAGAACAAATGTTACAAGGTCAAGCTGCCGGTGTTACCATCATTGGTTCTGGTAGCCCTGGTGAACCAAGTAACGTGTTTATTCGTGGTGTAACTTCTTTTGGTAACTCTACTCCACTTGTAATTGTGGACGGAGTTCAATCTGCTCCTGGTGATTTAGGATCTTTCCGTGATTTATCTGCCAACGATATCGAATCAATCCAAGTATTGAAAGATGGTCAGGCAGCTATCTACGGTGCTCGTGGATCTGCAGGTGTTATCATTGTTACAACAAGAAGAGGTAGAGGTAAACCCACTATTACTTACGATTCTTACACTGGTATTCAAATGCCTAAAACAGGAAACGTTTGGAATAAGTTAGATCCTCAAGGTATGGCCGATTTATTCTTCTTAGCTGCAAAGAACTCAGGACAAGTAGATGCTGCGGGTAACGTATCATCAGGTCAATATGGAACTGGTAAAGTGGCTGTATTACCTGACTTCATTAAAGCAGGTTCTAAATCTGGTGTATCTGCTTCTGATCCAGCAACCAATCTTGCCTTATATAATAATGATTATTCTAAAGGACCTATTTATTTAATTGTTCCTGCCAATAAAAAAGGTACTGATTGGTGGGATGTAATGTTTGACCCAGCTCCTATTACAAGTCATACTATTACTGCATCCGGTGCACAAGAAAAATCAAACTATTTATTCTCTTTAAACTATTTCGATCAAAAAGGTACTTTATTAAATACTTACTTGAAGCGTTACTCAATTAGAGCTAACACTACTTGGAATGTAAAAAATAATATACGTATTGGTGAAAATTTACTTTTGTTCTACAAGTCTAACCCAAGAATTGGAAACAACCAAGAGGGTAATGCTGTAAACAACACTGCTTGGGAACAACCTATCATTCCTGTGTTTGATGCAGGTGGTGGATATGGTGGTACTGCAGGTAGCAACTTAGGTAACTCTTCTAACCCTTACGCTAACCAAGATCGTGCAAAAGGAAACGTAAACCACGATTGGCAAATTCAAGGTAATGTATTCGCAGAAATTGATTTCGCGAAACACTTTACTGCTAGAACTGTATTTGGAGGAAACTTAGACAACTACTATGGTTTCTATCATAACTATCGTTCTTATGAGAATGCTGAAAATGGTTCTTCAAACGGATATGGAGAGTATGCTGGATATAATAATAACTGGAACTTCACAAATACTTTGAATTATTCTAATGTATTTAAACAAGACCATAGCGTTAAGTTAATGGCGGGTTATGAAGCATTAAAAATTCAAGGTCGTAATGTAGGTGGTTCTAGAGTTAACTATTTCTCTGATGATCCTAACTATTTAAGCTTGAATACTGGTTCACCTATTGGACAAAACAACTATAGTGGATTATATAAAATCACAGGTACTTCTATCTTAGCAAAAGCAGATTATGCTTATAAAGATAAATATCTAGTGGGTTTAAATGGTCGTCGTGATGGTAGTTCAGTATTTGGACCTAACACTAAATATGGTAATTTCTGGTCAGCATCTGCTGGTTGGGTAATTTCTCAAGAAGACTTCTTTAAAAATGTGAAGTTCATCAACTCATTAAAGATTCGTGGTAGCTATGGTATCTTAGGTTCTATCTCTAACGTAAGTGCCTTGAACCAATATACTTTATATGGTGGTAGTGGTGGATCTTCTTATTATGACTTAAACGGTACATCCAATACCACAGTAATGGGCTTCTATGCTACTAACTTAGGTAACTTAAGTACTGGTTGGGAAAAGAATAAAATTTTGGACTTCGGTTTTGATGCCTCTGTGTTAAACAATAAATTGGATGTAACATTCGATTGGTACAAAAAAACAATTGAAGGTTTATTATTCCAAGACCAAGCTCCTGCTGTTGTGGGTGTAGGTTCGGCTTTACCACAGGTTAATATTGGTGATATGCAAAATACTGGTATTGACTTAGGTTTATCTTACCGTGGAAAAATCAATAACGACTTAAGCTATACTGTAGGTGCAAACATTGGCGCTTATAAGAGTGAAGTAGTTAATATCCCTGGTTCTGCTGGTTTCTTCGAAACAGCTTATACACACAATACTGGACCTCAAGTAAGAAACGCTATTGGACATCCAGTAGGTTCTTTCTTTGGTTATAAAATTGCTGGAATTTATCAATCAGCTGCTGATGTAGCTGCTTGGGCAAAAGAACCAGATGCAGCTCCAGGTCGTTTCAAATATGAGGACATCAATAAAGATGGAGTCATCAATGATAAGGACAGAACCTTCTTTGGTAATCCAAACCCTGCATTTACTTTAGGTATTAACTTAAATGTAACTTACAAGCGTTTTGATGTATCAACAGTTCTTTATGGATCATTTGGAAACGATATCTTAAACGAAACTCGTTATTTCCAAGACTTCTATCCACAATTCCAAAATGCTAAAAGTATTCCATTGTTAACTGAATCTTGGTTACCTACAAGACCAAGTAACAAATGGCCAATTGTTGAAAACAACTCATACTTTAGTACAAATGGTGTAATTAACAACTTCTATGTGGAAGATGGTTCATACATGAGAATTAAACAATTAAGTGTTGGTTATACAATTGATCCAGTTGCTTTAAAAAGATATGGTATTGACAAAGCCCGTGTTTATTTACAAGGCGCTAACTTGTTTACTTGGACTAAATATTCTGGTTTAGATCCTGAGATTCCAGGTAGCTCAGTATCATTTGGTGTTGATTGGGGTAACTATCCTCCTTCTAGAACATTTAACGTAGGAGTAAGCCTTACTTTTTAATTTAACAAATAAAAATTAATTACATTATGAAAAAATATAATTTTAAACATATAATGCCAGTGGTGCTCTCCTTCCTGGTTATTTTATATGCTTGCGATAAATCTTACCTAGAGGTTCCCGCAGCTGGTGCATTAAGCCAGGATGTGTTGGCCAATAAAGTAGGTGTAGAAGCCCTTTTAGTGGGTGCTTATTCTTTGTTAGATGGAGAGGGTAGTTCAGCTGGTACCAATAATGGTCCTTGGGCAACTTCTTCAAGTAACTGGGTGTATGGTTCTGTTGCGGGCGGTGACGCTCACAAGGGTTCTGACCCAGGTGACCAAAACTTGATAACTCCTATTGAGCAATGGAATGCAACTCCATCTAACTCATACTTAGATCAATTATGGCAACAACGTTATGATGGTGTTCAACGTGCTAACGAAGCTTTAAGAGTTATGAAATTAGCAAAAGATATTTCTTCTGCTGATGTTACTCGTATTACTGCTGAAGCAAGATTCTTACGTGCACACTACCATTTCGATTTAGCAAAATTCTTCGGTAATATTCCTTATATCGACGAAACCATTACATATGCTGCTGGCAATTATTTAGTACCCAACGGTGGTAATGCTGCTATTTTAGGAAAAATTGAAGCTGATATGCTTTATGCTTATCAAAATTTACCTGAAACAATGTCTTCAGTGGGTCGTGCTAACAAGTGGGCAGCTGGTGCATACTTAGGTAAAATTTATATGTTCGAAAAGAAATATGCCGATGCAAAAACTGTTTTAACTGCAGTAATTAATAGTGGAAAAACTCCATTAGGTGTTAAATATGCATTATTACCAAAATTTGGTGACGTATTTGATCCAGCAAAAAAGAATGGTTCTGAGCATGTATTTTCTGTGCAAATGACTGTTAATGACGGTACAGGTGCAGCGAATGCTAACTCTGGTGACGCCTTAAACTTCCCTTATGGTGGAGAAACAGGATGTTGCGGATTCTTCCAACCTTCCTTCACTTTAGCAAATATTTTCAAAGTTGATGCCAATGGATTACCTTATTTAAATGATGAATTTTTCAATAATCCATTGAAAAATGACCAAGGTATTTCAGCTGATAAGCCTTTCACTCCAGATAACACAACTCCATTAGATCCTCGTATCGACTGGACAGTGGGTCGTCGTGGTGTTCCATATTTAGATTGGGGAATTATGCCAGGTTCTACTTGGGTAAGAGACCAAGGTACTGCTGGACCCTACGAGCCTTTAAAGCACTTATTTAGAAAATCACAAATTGGTATATTTACCGATGGTTCTTCTTGGACTAATGGTTTCACTGCCAATAACTATCCTTTAATTCGTTTTGCTGATGTGCTTTTATTAGCTGCTGAAGCAGAAGTTGAAACTGGAGGTTTAGAGCAAGCTAGAACTTATGTTAATCTTGTTCGTGCTCGTGCCGCTAATCCTGATGGTTTTGTTGGACCAAAAAATAATGCTGGATTAGTATCACCTACTAACTATCAAATTGGTACTTACAAAACTGCATGGACTGATGCAGCTGTTGCAAGAAAAGCAGTTCGTTTTGAGCGTAGATTAGAATTAGCTATGGAAGGACACCGTTTCTCTGACCTTACTCGTTGGGGACAAGGTGTAACCGAGTTAAATACATATGCTGTTCAAGAAGCTGCTTTAGGTTATACACAAATTAAAGGGGCTACTTATAAAGCAGGAAAGTCTGAGTACTTGCCAATTCCTCAAACACAAATTGACAAATCTGTGAAAGATGGTAAATCGGTTTTAACTCAAAATCCTGGTTACTAGTTGAACTAACTTTATAAGTTAATCATATTGAGTCCCGCTTCGTTCATCGAAGCGGGACTCTTTTTTTTAACCATTCCAAGTCAAAACATACCCAGACAAAAAGAATTGTTTAGTATCTTTATTTATCCCTATTTAAACTGAATTTGATGCTGCTCAAGAATTATTTTTTTGCCCTTGGCATATTTTTTTTAAGTGCTTGTTCCCTGAAAAAACCATTATTTGAATTAGTAAAATCAAGTAGTTCTGCAGTACACTTTAATAATGAAATTATTGAGAATGATTCTTTGAATGTATTAGACGTTTCAAATGTGTACAATGGTGGAGGTGTAGGTGTGGGAGATTTTAATAAGGATGGCTTGCTCGATATCTATTTCACGGGTAATAAAGTGTCCAATAAGTTATATCTTAATAAAGGAGATTTTAAATTCAACGATATCACAGTTGAAGCAGGAGTCTCTGGTGAAGGTAGATGGAGTAGGGGTGTTTCAGTAGTAGATATTAATAATGACGGTTGGTTAGATATTTATGTATGTGTTACTTTAGATAAAGATGCTAATAAAAGAAAAAATCTCTTATACATTAATAAAGGGGTCAATAAAAATGGGGTGCCTATATTTAAGGAAGAAGCCGCTGCTTATGGATTAGCCGATACTTCATTTTCAACCATGGCTAGTTTTTTTGATTATGATAATGATGGAGACTTAGATATGTTTTTAGTAGTGAACGAAATTAAGGATCCGCACACACCTAACGTGTTTCATCCTAAAGACCAAGACCCTTCTTATTTTAGTTCAAGTAAACTATTTCAAAATAATTATGATTCTACTTTGCATCATGCGGTGTTTACAGACGTATCCGCTAAGGCAGGTATCTTAAGAGAAGGCTATGGACATAGTGTAGTTGTTACCGATATCAATAAAGATGGATGGCCAGATATTTTTGTAACCAACGATTATTTACCCAATGATTATTTATGGATTAACAATCATGATGGCACATTTACAGATCAACTTTCAACTTATTTTAAGCATACTTCTGTGAACTCCATGGGAGTGGATGTTGCCGATATAAATAACGATGGTTTGCTAGATTTTTGCACTTTGGATATGAATCCTAGAGATAATTACCGAAAAAAAATGATGCTGAATCCCAACAGTTATCAAACTTTTCAAAATAGTGATTTGTATGGATATAATTATCAGTATGTAAGAAATACGCTTCAAATAAATCAAGGTCCAAGAGTCAATAATAATGATTCTATTGGGGCGCCCATTTTTAGTGAAATTGGTTTTTTGTCGGGTATTGCTGAAACTGATTGGAGTTGGACACCTTTATTAGTAGACTTTGATAATGATGGCCATCGTGATTTAATTGTTACTAATGGTTTCCCTAAAGATGTAACCGATCATGATTTTATTACTTATCGAAATAAAGCATATAGTTTCGCCTCAAAGCAGCAATTATTAGTGGAAATTCCTGAAGTAAAAATTCATAATTACGCATTTAAAAATAATGCCGATTTAACATTTGCAGATGTAACCCAAGAATGGGGATTGAAAATGCCCACCTTTTCTAATGGGGCAGCTTATGCCGACTTAGATAATGATGGTGACCTAGATTTAATTGTAAATAATATTAACGACGAAGCCTCCCTCTATCAAAATAATGAAAGACAAATAAATAAAGAAACAAGTCATTATTTGCAAGTAGCACTAGATGGTTATGATAACAATAAAAGTGGTTTAGGGGCTTTTATTACTATTTTTTATGACAAGGGTCAAAAACAGGTTTGGGAGAATACACCCTATAGAGGTTATTTATCAACAGTGCCACCTATTGCCCATTTTGGTTTAGGAAAAGTTAATCAAATTGATTCTCTGGAAGTGCAGTGGCCTACGGGTGAAGTTCAAGTATTGTATCATCCAAAAATAGATGCAAAAATTACTATTGCCATTGATGAAGATAAGTTCCTTTCCAAAAAAGAAAATACTGTTTTTGCTACCCATACTTTATTTAAAGAAATAACACAGGATGCGCAAATTCATTACATACATACTCAGGAAGATTTTGTAGATTTTAATATTCAGAAGCTTCTGCCTCATAAGTTTTCAGAATATGGACCCGCCCTTGCAGTAGGTGATATTAATGGAGATGGTACAGATGATATGATAGTATCTGGATCAAGTCATAATAGTGCACAAATATTACTACAACAACAAAATGGAACTTTTAAACAATCGGCTTTACTATCGAATATTACTTACTCTAATAAACTTAATAGCGACCAAGGTATATTATTATTAGATGTTGATGGGGATGGTGATTTAGATTTATATATCACTGCAGGTGGTTATGAATACAAGCCTAATGATAAAAATTATCAAGATCAATTATTTATAAATAATGGTAAAGGTAATTTTACTAAAGATACAACTGCTATTGCGCAAAATACCACTAGTAAATTATGTGTAAGAGCTATTGATTATGATAAAGACGGAGATCTTGATTTATTTATTTCTGGAAGAGTAGATCCTTGGAATTATCCTAAATCGGTTTCAAGTTTTATATATCGTAATGATAGTAAAAATGGACAAGTAAAATACACAGATGTCACCAAAACAGTAGCTAAGGATTTAGATAAAATAGGATTAGTATGTGACGCTTTATTTACCGACTTTGATAATGATGGTTGGCCCGATTTAATATTAGCAGGAGAATGGATGCCTATTAGCTTTTTTAAAAATGAGAAGGGGGTGTTTAAAAATATTACAAACTCATCTGGTATACAAAACCATTTAGGTTTATGGAATACCATAACAGCTGGAGATTTTGATAATGATGGTGACATAGACTACATAGTGGGCAACACCGGAAAAAATTCTTTTTATCGTGCCTCTGAAAAATATCCTATTTCAATTTATGCTAAAGACTTTGATAATAATGGAAGCTATGATGCTTTTCCTACTTTGTATTTACCTACCAGCCACACTGAGGAAACGCTAAAAGAATATCCTGCTCAAACCAGAGATGATATTGTTAAACAAATGATTGGAATGCGTTCTAAATTTCAAAACTATAAAACTTTTGCAAAAGCAACCAAGGATCAACTACTTACTAAAGAGCAATTGGCGTCTGCTCAAGTGGTAAGAGCCAATAATTTATGCTCAAGTTATATTCAAAATAAAGGGGGAGGAAAATTTGAAATTACACCACTGCCTATTCAAGCACAGTTTTCAGTGTTGGATGGTATGCAAGTAGATGATTTTGATGGAGATGGAAATTTAGATGTACTTATAAATGGGAATGATTATGGCACTGAAGTATCAGTAGGTAGATATGACGCTTTAAATGGGCTATTACTAAAAGGGAATGGTCAAGGACAGTTTGCTCCATTAAGTATACTAGAGAGCGGTATATTCATTCCTGGCAATGGCAAGGCCTTGGTAAAACTTAGAGGTGCAAAAGGGGACTATTTAGTAGCTGCTTCTCAAAATAGAGGCCCTTTAAAACTGTATACCTTAAAAAAGAAGACAAATATTTTAAATATTGAACCCTATGATGCTAGTGCAATAGTTGAATTTACGAATGGTAAAAAAAGAAAAGAAGAGTTTTATTATGGCAATTCATTTCTGTCACAATCGGCGCGTTTTATGATTTACAATGAACAAGTAAAACAAATTACTATTACTGACCAAAAAGGATTAAGTAGAAAAGCTATAAAATAATTTAAATGAAAAAAACTTATACAATATTAATGGGCCTTGTGGGAATGTTATTTTTTTTACAATCTTGTACGCGCCCTAAACCTATTGCATTCAATGAAGTTGATATTCTTATACATAATGAAGATCAGTTAACACAAGTCATTATTCATGATGTTTTTACACCACCTGTTGCAAGTCGAATTTATGTATATACTTCTTTAGCTTCCTTTGAAGCTATTCGATTTGCCAAAGCAGGCACTAGTTCTATTGCGGAAAAATTAAATGGTTTTGGTAAAATGCCTACACCCGAAAAAGGAAAAAATTATAATTATACACTTGCTGCCACTAAGGCTTTTTTTAAAGTGGCTAGGAATGTAAAAGTATTTTCAGTGGACTCCTTAAATAAATATGAAAATTCAATCTATAATAATTATAAGTCTCTTTTGGACAAAGAAACGTATAATAATTCAGTTGCCTTTGGAGATACCGTTGCAGGAACTATATTGTCCAGAGCTAAGAAAGACGGGTATGCCATTTCAAGAGGAAAACAAAAATATATAGGAAGTAATGAGCCGGGTAAATGGCGACCTACTCCTCCTGATTATTTAGATGGGGTGGAGTGGTGTTGGAATACCATGAAGCCCATGGTACTCGATTCTGCTGCTCAATTCAAGCCTAATAGACCCCCAAAATATGAAACAAAACCAGGTACTACTTTTTATGGTATGATGAAGGAAGTATATGATATCAATAAAAATTTAACCGATGAACAAAAACTAATTGCTAGATATTGGGATGATAACCCGTTTGTCATTGAGCATGCAGGTCATATGATGTTTGGAAATAAAAAAATAACTCCAGGAGGTCATTGGATGGGTATAACAGCTCAAGTAGTGGTGCAATCTAAAGCGGATGTTGTAAAAACAGCTCAATCTTTTGCTTTAACTGCCGTAGCATTATTTGATGGTTTTATTTCATGTTGGGATGAAAAATATAGAAGTAATTATGTCAGACCTGTAACGGTCATTAATGAATTGTTAGATAAAAACTGGGTACCTTTTTTGCAAACACCTCCTTTTCCTGAATACACAAGTGGACATAGTACTATTACAGCGTCAGCAGCTACAGTGCTTACCAAATTATATGGAGATAATTTTGCTTTTGAAGACTCCAGTGATTATCACTATATAGGTTTGAAAAGAAAATTTAGTTCTTTTCAAGCAGCTGCAGCAGAGGCTTCCATGAGTAGAGTGTATGGAGGTATTCATTATAAAATAAGTGTAAATACAGGTGCACAGCAAGGAAAAAAAGTTGGAAGCCTAGTTGTAAAAAAATTATTGGAGTAGACTTTTGATAAAATGGTACATTTTTAATTTGTAAATATTTTATAATGCCTATAAAAAATCATACTTATGATGCCATTGTTATTGGCTCTGGAATCAGTGGAGGATGGGCTGCTAAAGAACTATGCGAGAAAGGTTTAAAAACCTTAGTACTAGAAAGAGGTAGAGACGTAGTGCATTTAAGAGATTATCCTACGGCAACAAAAAATCCCTGGGATTTTCCGCATCGTGGAGGAAAAACAATTGAATTAGTTAAAGACAATCCAATCGTAGACAGATGTTATGCATATAATGAAACTTCTGCCCATTTTTTTGTGAAAGATAAAGAACATCCTTACATACAAGAAAAACCCTATGATTGGATTAGAGGATATCAAGTGGGAGGAAAAAGTTTACTTTGGGCACGTCAGACTCAAAGATGGAGTAAGTATGATTTTGAAGGCCCCGCCAGAGATGGTTTTGGACAGTGGCCAATAACTTATGATGAACTAGCACCTTGGTATAGTCATGTAGAACTATTTGCAGGTATTAGCGGTAACTATGACAAATTAGATACTTTGCCTGACGGAGAATTTTTGCCAGCCTGGGAAATGACAGGAGTTGAAAAAGCAATGCAAGCTAAAATCATGCAAAAATTTAAAGATCGTAATGTAGTGCAAGGAAGATGTGCGCACTTAACGGTGCCTAAGCCTATTCACATTGAACAGGGCCGTCAACAATGTCAAGCTCGATCCTTGTGCGAAAGAGGCTGCCCATTTGGTGGCTATTTTAGTTCTAATGCCTCCACCATTCCTTGGGCTCAGAAAACTGGTAATTTAACGCTGCAAACTAATGCTGTGGTAGATTCAATCATTTATGATGAAGTAAAACAGAAAGCTACAGGAGTAAGAGTCATTGATAGTCTTACAAATAAAGTAACTGAATATTATGCCACTATCATTTTTTTGAATGCTGCTACACTTAATACCAATTTGATTTTATTAAATTCCACTTCCAAACGTTTCCCAAATGGACTTGGAAATGATAATGGTTTACTTGGTAAATATGTTGCATTTCATAATTATAGAGGTAAAATTTCTGCAACTATTGACGGGCCTTTAGATGAATATTATTATGGACGTCGACCCACTCAGCCAATGATGCCCAATTTTAGAAATGTTCATAAACAAGAAATGCAGTTTCAAAGAGGATACATGACTTTCTTTGGTGCAGGCAGAGGTCGTGCCTATGCTGAAGGTGTTGGCGGAGCATTTAAAGATGCTATCTCAGAAGCTGGTAATTGGTATGTGTCTATGATGATGCAAGGCGAAACCATTCCAAAAATAACCAATCATGTAAGATTAAGTAATGACAAAAAAGATAAATGGGGAATACCTCAATTAATAACCTCTATAGATTATGATGAAAATGATGTTTTATCTATGAAAGATTTTATTCAAACTGGCTCTGAAATGTTAGAGGCTGCTGGTTGTAAGAATATTGTATCCAATGACACGATGCAAGCACCTGGTTTGGATATTCATGAAATGGGGGGAGTGAGAATGGGAAAAGATCCTGCTACTTCATTGTTAAATGAGTATAATCAAATGCATTTATGTAAAAATGTATTTGTAACTGATGGAGCTTGTATGGTTAGCACCGGAACACAAAATCCTTCACTAACTTTTATGGCAATTACAGCTCGGGCTGCCAATTATGCTGTGGAAGCTTTGAAGAAGAAGTATTTATAAATTTATTAAATGCAAAAATT
>CAZWTV010000006.1:0-31274 GCA_964637225.1 uncultured Sediminibacterium sp. | reverse complement strand
TGCTATTAACACAGTTTTACCATTTGCTTTTGTTGGATTCCATTCAAATCCATGAATAGTGGTTTGTCCATTTTTTTGAATGCCGTCACCTGTGAGCATTAGTTTTAAAGGAGTAGCTTGATGAAAAATGGCAGGGGCTTTTCTTTTCTTATATTTTGGGTAAGGGGTGCAAAATAAATCAAAAGCTAACTTGCCTGCTACAGGAGGTGATACCATTCCCAAAGTGGTGAATTTGGTTCTCAAATATTGTAAATACATCCTCTCTGAGAACCCATACTTGGCCATACTTCTATAATTAGAACGCAAAGATAAGTCTAGCCTAGATAGCGCTATTATTTTTTTTGGATTTCGACAAAGAAAAATAGTTATGATAGGGAGGCATTGCTTGATTACTATTATTTTTGCAAAAATCTAAGATAGCTAATATGTATTCATTGAAAATTAATTTTGAGCAAAAAGGACTGGAGCCTGTGACCCTTGAAAATATTAAGCCCGACCAAAGCTTATTAGAAGTGCTGCTTGATGCAGGAATAGAGTTGCACCATAATTGTGGGGGCGTATGCGCTTGTAGTACCTGTCATATTTATATAAAATCTGGTGCTGAATTTTTACAAGAATTATCCGATAAGGAAGAAGATTTTATTGATCGTGCCGTGAATCCACGAATTGAATCCAGACTAGGATGTCAATGTGAGTTATTATCAGCAGAGGGAACCATTGAAATACAAGTACCCGATCAAACTCAATTTTTAGGAGAATAAATTTATACCAAAAAAATGATATATGTCTCAATTTGAACCACCCATTTACTGGAATGATCATGAGGATATTGCACAGAAATTATATGAAAAATTTGGAGACGAATTCTCAGAATCAAAAATTTACAGAGTTCGTTTTACCGATTTATTAGAGTGGGTTTTATCGCTTCCTCATTTTGAAGGGAAAAGGGAGGAATCTAATGAGGGCCATTTGGAAATGATTCAATCTGCCTGGGTGTATGAATGGCGTGATAATCAAAAATAAGCTTACTTTTATTGTATTAAAATAAAAGCCTTGTTAGACAAATTTAAGAATATTACCTGCTTTGTTTTTGATGTGGATGGTGTTTTAACTAATGGTAACTTATTAGTAATGCCTAATGGTTTAATGGCAAGATCTATGAACATCAAAGATGGATATGCCATTCAGTTAGCTATCAAAAAAGGGTACAAAGTTTGGATTATTTCTGGTGGAAATTCTGATGAAGTAAAAGAGCGCTTACAAAAATTAGGTGTAAGTGAAGTATTTATGAAAGTCGGTGATAAAAAAGTTCTTTTAGAAGAATTATCCATTTTACATACAACTGCTTTAGATCAGATTTTATATATGGGCGATGATATGCCAGATTTAGCAGCCATGCAAATCGTAGGTATTGCAGCTTGTCCCAATGATGCTGCCATAGACATTAAAGCTATGGCAACATATAAAGCCAGTGCAAAAGGTGGAGAAGGTTGTGCTAGAGAGGTTATTGAAAAAGTTTTAAAGTTAAATAATTGTTGGGATGTAGAGCATCCAATAGCCTCTACATGAATTTAAAATAATACAATTGAAATTACTAGTTCATTTTTTAAAGTTGGTGCGTTGGCCTAACCTAGTTTTTATTTTGTTGGCTGAAAGTTTATTACACTTTTGTATATATAAGCCTTTGTTTCCATTGGCGAGTGAGGAAGTGACTACTCGTTTTTATTTTATGTTATTTAGCAATATTTTAATTGCTGCTGCAGGGTATATGATCAATGATTATTTTGATATTAATATTGATCAAGTGAATAAGCCTCAGAAAGTAGTGGTAGGTGCCTATATTAGTAGAAGAATGGTAATATTTTGGCATCTCATATTTAGTGTAGTGGCAATGTACATTTCTTCTATTGAATTTCCTTTTCAATCCTATTGGCATATACATATAACAAATTTATTGGCCATACTTCTATTATGGTTTTATAGTACAAGTTTTAAAAAGAAATTTTTAATAGGTAATGTGATAATTGCTGTTCTTACGGCATGGTCAATTGCTATAGTTTATTTTTCAAAATTTACGGTTCAAGAAATTGCCCATCCAGCCATAAGTAATAATGCAGTTCGTCAATTTGCAAAGCTCAGTTTACTTTATTCAGTTTTTGCCTTCATTTTAACCTTAGTAAGAGAAGTGTTAAAAGATATGGAAGACATGGAGGGAGATGAAAAATATGGTTGCTATACCATGCCCATCGCTTGGGGTTTGAAACCCACTAAAGTGTATGTTGCAGTATGGACAATTGTTGTCATCGCTATGTTATTGCTCATACAGCTTTATGTGATTCCATTTGGCTGGTGGTATACAGTATTATATTGTTTCATCTTTATTATATTTCCATTATCATTGGTATTAATTCAATTACCTAAAGCATTTGCTCATGCACATTTTAGACGATTAAGCGCATATATCAAAATGGCTATGTTAGCAGGAATATTGTCTATTATATTTTTCTACTTTCTTTTTTAATTAAAATTGAATATGGCGGTATTATCCTTTGTTCTTGCTTCACAATCACCTAGAAGAAAAACTTTATTAGAATGGGCTGAACTTCCATTTCAGATTATTGTTTCAAATACAGATGAATCTTATGCTCAAGATTTAAAAGTTGAACAGGTTCCCTTGCACATTGCAAAAAATAAAGCGTTGTCAGTGAAAAGAAAAATTCAACAAATGTTTCCTCACTTACAAAATCATTGTATCATTGCTGCCGACACAGTTGTCATCTTCAATAACACTATCTTAGGCAAGCCAAAAAATAGATTGGAAGCTATTGAGTACTTAAAAATATTATCTGGACAAACTCATCAAGTCATTACCGGCGTTTATTTATTATATCAAAATCAAGAAATTAGTTTTAGCGAAACGACTTCAGTGGAGTTTCATAATTTATCATTGGATCAAATTGAGTTTTATGTAGACAAATACGAACCCTATGATAAGGCAGGTGCTTATGCTATTCAAGAATGGATTGGAGTGGTGGGCATTAAAAAAATTACAGGCGATTTCTATAATGTAATGGGGCTTCCTGTTAGTAAACTACTTCAAGAAATAAAGCAACTAAACTTCGTCTAATTGTTTAAGGGTATGTATTCACTGCCAATGAAAAGTAATATCTAATTCAAGGTCGGGGTGCAGGCTTCTTTCTACTGGGCATGTTCTAGCTACTCTTTCTAGTATCTCTTTTGTTTTGTCGTCAAGGTTTAATCCACTTGGCATAGTTACCTGAGCAATTATTTTTCCAATTCTTCTAGGATCGGCTACCATTATCTTTGTTACTTCCACTTTTGCACCATCAAGAGCAATTGACATAGATTCAGCTTTAATACCCATAGTTGTTATCATACAGGCGCCTAAACCAGTTGCAATTAAATCGGTGGGAGAAAATCTTTCACCCTTTCCTTTATTATCGGTAGGGGCATCCGTTTGAATTGAAGTACCACTTTGTAAATGAACACAGGTGGTTCTTAGATTAGCATCATAAGTTACAATAGCAGTCATATTATTTTTGTGGTTTGTTTTATTATTTTAAAATTTGTAAAATTTAAGAGGCTATTGCTTTTTCCGAAATCGTATATTTTTCGTTTTGAAGTAAATAAGTAATCAATACAGAAAAAATAAAATAGGCAATCATAATTTTACTTAAATAAGAAAAGTAGGTATCAGTTCCGAACCAATCTCCTAAAAAAATAATTACACCAAGCCCATAAATTGATTTTAAAATTTCCCAAACAATTGCCGATTTATTCCCGTCCATAAAATCGGTTAATGCATAAATATAAAAAAATACAAAACCCCCATAAATGAATATGTTGGGCACTCCAATACTAGCTATATTACCTAAGAAATAGCCAACTATTATAAAAATGAGCATAATTTGAAACCATACCCAAGTGTAAAATATGCTTGATCTTTTTGTATGATACTTCTCAAAATTATAGACATCTTCAATTTTAAATACCGGATTTTTTATTTCAACATCGGCTGGTCTCCATCCTGTGGGTTTAAACCAAATTTGAAATTTAGCTTTTAGATCACTTGTTTTCCAAGCATCTGTAATTAAGAGCCACATATGTACAAAATTAATTTTAATTGGGTTCCATGTTCTCATGGGGCGTGTAATACCATATACCGGAACAACATCAGGTAATTCTTCTTGAAAAGTGCCAAATAGTTTATCCCAAATAATAAAAATTTGAGCTAAGTTTTTATCCATGTATTCCTTATTAAAGGCATGATGTACTCGATGATGAGAGGGAGTAACTAATATATGTTCTAGAAATCCCATTTTATTAATATGTCTTGTATGGTACCAGAATTGTGCAAAAAATTGAATAGGGGTAACTGTGGCAATGACTAATGGAGATACTCCCAATAAAGCTGCAGGTAGAAGGAATATGGAAAAGATTTTTACAAAAGAAGAAATGGGTTGTCTTACGGCACAGGCTAAATCAAATTCTTCACTACTATGATGTACAATATGACTATTCCAGAAAAAATTTATTTTATGATCGATGCGGTGAATCCAATAATGTGAGAAGTCTAATGATACAAATGCAATGATATAGGTTAACCATGTAGTGGTTATATGAGTTATAGCTACTCTTTCTTCAATCCAATTATAACTTAGAATAGTAAAACTTAAGCCCAATACATTTTTTGTAACCATGGTAATGGCAGAACTAAGGCTGCTTACTGTATCCATAGAGTGAGTGCGTTCTTTTTTAAAGTACCATCCATACCATTTTTCAAAGAGAATCATTGCCAGAAATAGTGGCATTACAAATAATAAAATTTTTCCGTACTTCTCCATATTTTCAGTTATTATTTTACAATAATTTTCTTATAACTCAGTATATGAAGATAGTAATTAAATTTAATATTTATTATTACCCATAAGTCTCGTATTTTTGTGTCAGATGATGGAATTATCTATGCAAGCATTCAATCTTACTTCCGCTGAACAAGACACAAGAATTAAAAAGCCTGATTGGTTGAGGGTGAAATTACCTATTGGAGAAAGTTATAAGCATGTTCGTGGTTTAGTTGATACCCATAAATTACATACTATTTGTGAAAGTGGTAATTGTCCTAACATGGGTGAATGTTGGGGCGAAGGCACTGCAACTTTTATGATATTAGGCAATATATGTACTAGAAGTTGTCAATTTTGTGCAGTGGCCACAGGTAGGCCCAAACCCGTTGAATGGGATGAACCTCAAAGAGTAGCAGAAGCTATTTTATTAATGAAAGTAAAACATGCTGTAGTAACAAGTGTGGATAGAGATGAATTACCCGATGGAGGTTCCATTATATGGTACAATACCATCAAAGCAATAAAAAATTTAACTCCCACCACTACACTAGAAACCTTAATTCCCGATTTTAGAGGAATTCAAGAACAAATAAATAGAATTATTGAAGCAGCACCTGAAGTGGTAAGTCATAATTTGGAAACTGTTGAAAGAATGACTCAAAAAGTAAGAGTGCAAGCAAAATACCGTAGAAGTTTAAAAGTTCTTGAATCTTTGAAAAAAGGTGGTATGCGAACTAAAACAGGCCTTATGTTAGGCATTGGAGAGCAAAAAGAAGAAGTGATACAAACTATGAAAGATTTAGTTGCTGTGGGCACCGATGTTCTTACACTAGGACAATATTTACAGCCTACAAAAAAACACTTACCTGTACAACGTTTTGTTCATCCTGATGAATTTGCTGAACTTAAACAAATAGGCTATGAGTTGGGTTTTGATTATGTAGAAAGTGGACCCTTAGTGAGATCGTCTTATCATTCTGAAAAACATGTGTTCCCAGGATGGGGAAGAGCACAATGGAAAGAAACATTACTCCCACATTAATGCGCTAGCGCCTAATATTGCGGCGTCAGATTCTTTTAAATGACTTACCAATATTTTAATTTTATTTTGAAAAACTTCAATTAAATTGGCTTCCATATGTTCACGAGTAGGCTTCAAAATTAAATCTCCTGCTTTTGTTAAGCCTCCAAATAAAATAATAGCTTCTGGACTTGAGAACATTACAAAATTTGCTAAAGAAATTCCTAAAATTCTTCCAGTAAACTCAAAAACTTCTTTGGCTACTTCATCACCTGCAGTAGCTGCTTCAAATACGGCTTTTGAGTCAATTTTATCAATAGGTATATTTCTTAATAAACTGGGTCTTTTTGTATTATTTAAAATTTCAACTGCAGAAGTGGCTACACCAGTTGCGGAAGCATAACTTTCTAAGGAGCCTTTTTTTTCCGTCCCTGGGTGTACACGTCCATCTGGAATAATAATGGTGTGCCCTAGTTCGCCTGCCATTCCATCATGTCCATAAATTAATTCTCCATTGGCTACTATTCCACTTCCCACCCCTGTGCCTAGTGCAATTAAAATAAAATCTTTCATCCCTTTTGCAGCACCATATTTCATTTCGCCAACTGCAGCTGCATTGGCATCGTTGGTTAATTTTACTGGTAATTTAAATTTGTCTTGAATTAATTTAGCTAGGGGAATAATTCCTTTCCAAGGTAAATTGGGGGCATATTCGATAGTGCCAGTATACACATTTCCATTGGGTGCCCCAACACCAATTCCTTTGATACGACCCACACCACCTACTTTGTCAATGAGAATCATTAATTTACTATGCAATTCGTCAATGTAAGCATGAATATCTGCATGTCCTCTGGTAGACATGGTATCAGAAGATAATACATTACCTACATTGTCAACAATTCCAAACTTAGTTCCAGTACCTCCAATATCAATACCTGCAACAAAAGAATCCATTCGATTTTATTTTAAATTTTATTAATGACCTGCTGCCACTTCAGTTTCTTCATAGTTGATACCTTGTTTTTTCAAAATACCTTTTACGGCAACTGCAAATATTAAAATGTAAGCAAAACAAAATACAGGTACATAAAAAGAATTATGAATACCATAACCTGGAGTATCTAAATGTGCTGATTGTAAAAAATCTGATAACTTTCCTTGTATGGGTGGAATAATACCACCTCCTAAAATCATCATAATTAAAAAGGCAGCACCTTGAGTGGTGTATTTCCCAATTCCAGCAATGGAAAGCGCAAAAATACAAGGCCACATAATGGAACATGCAATACCCCCTGTTAAAAATGCATATATTGCTATATTTCCTTTGGTGAATACACCTACTAACATAGAAATCAAACCAATTAAACTAAAAACTAATAATGTTTTTGCAGGTTTATCTTGACTATATAAAAATGCCAGGATTTGTATAAAAATACATACTATATACATATAAAGAGGGCTCATATCATACTGTGCAATACTATTGACACCAATTACAATTCCAAAAGCCACTAAAGGAACAATGACTGTTAAAATTTTATTTGTTTGACTTTTAAATTCAAATGCTGAGATAGCTCCTGTCCAACGGCCAATCATCATACTTCCCCAGTACATTGAAATATAAGGTGCAATTTTAGAGGAGGGAATACTTCCAAAATCGGATTGCTTTAATAATTCTCCTAAATTAGAACCAATCGCTACTTCTGCACCTACATAAACAAATAGTGCAAGCATTCCTAATACTAATTGAGGATATTTCATAGCACCCCAACCATTTTCATTTTTTTGTGCTTTAAAGTTGGCATACAATAAACCAATAACAACAGTGGCTAATGCCCCAAATAACCACTTTAAACGAGTGGTTTCTAAATCGTGTCTTCCAGCATCTGTTAAAGTAGAAGCATCTATTTTATAACTACTAAAAATGGGGACAAACATGATAATTAAAATCCCAGTCATCATTAATAATAAGTAAAGCGCTTTGTTGGCAGGTTCAATTTTTTCTTCAGAAATTCCAGGAGGAACTTTTTTAGAAAAATGAAACATTGCTGCAGCAGCTAAAAATAAAATACCTACGGCTGTATATAAAATAACTACTTTACTTAAGCTTAATGCTGCAATTTGATCATCGGTGATGGCTGCAGCACTTCCAAATAATGCAAAAGCCACCACAATTGGACCGATGGAGGTTCCAAATGAATTAATGCCTCCTGCAAGATTAACACGGCTTGCGCCAGTTGAAGGGTCGCCTAGTACAATAGCAAAAGGTTGAGCAGCTGTTTGTTGTAAAGAAAATCCTAATGCTACAATAAATAAACCTACCAACATGCCGGTGAATGTATTAGCATTCACGGCAATAATCATTGCAGCAGCACCAATGGCTGAGAATAATAATCCGTACACAATACTTTTTTTATAGCCCCATTTTCCTACCAAGTCTTTACCTCCAAAAGCACCATAGGCAAACAAGCCCAATGCCCCCACATAATAAGCTAAATAAAATGCAAAGTCTACTAATTGACTTTGAAATTGATCTAGGTGAAATTTGTGTTTACAAAAAGGTATAAATACGCTATTACTGGATGCTATAAAACCCCAGAAAAAAAATACAACCACAAGGGTAGATAATGCACCCGTGTTGGTAGCTTGTTTGGTTTGACTCATAAGATTCTATGGTTTAATCGTTTTTGAAGGAATCGATTCTGTAAAATACTTAAAAATATAATTCAATGTATAAATTGAGAAAAAATCTACCTACAAAAAATAATAATTAAGTACTGAAAAACAAGGAGTTTTAAGGACAATGAAGTAAATTGAAACAAAATAAATTAGTTCATGGTAATTGTACACGTTAGTGCAGAATGTTATCCAATGGCGAAGGCTGGAGGTTTGGGCGATGTAGTGGGAGCACTACCTAAATACCAAAATAAAATGGGGGATAATGCAATGGTCGTGATGCCTATGTACAAAACAAATTTTTTGAATGAAAATAATTGGGAGGTACATTATAAAGGCAGTGCTAACCTATCAGATTGGTTTTTTAATTTTACCATTATTAAAGAAAGTACTGGAAAGTTGGGGTATGATTTATACTTAGTTGATATTAATGGTTTATTAGATCGTCCCAAAATTTATGGCTATAATGACGATATTGATAGATTCATGGGTTTTCAAGTGTCTGTGGTAAATTGGCTAAGTCATTGGGAAGAGTTACCTACTTTAGTTCATTGCCATGATCATCAAGCTGGATGCATTCCTTTTATGATGAAGTATTGTTATGATTATCAAAAATTAGAAAAAGTAAAAACAGTTTTTAGTATTCACAATGCTCAATATCAGGGCACTATGTCTTGGGATAAGAGTATATTAATTCCTAGATGGGATTTAAGTAAAAAAGGACTACTAGAGTGGAATGGTTGTATAAATTCTTTAGCAGTAGGAGTAAAATGTGCTGACAAATTTACCACCGTAAGTCCTAGTTACGCCCATCAGTTAACTACGGCATCTAATGGATTAGAATTATTATTCCAAAATGAAAAAAGTAAAACCATTGGTATTTTAAATGGTATTGACAATGAAATTTGGAATCCAGCAACTGACGCTATGATACCCTTTCATTATAATGTAAGAAGTTATGCTAAAGGAAAACAAAATAATAAGCAATCAATTTGTCAAAAGTATCATTTAAATATAAATAAACCTTTAATCGTGTTTATTGGACGTTTGGTGTATGAAAAGGCGGCCGATGTTTTACCCGGAGCCATTCAACATGCATTAGACAAAACGAATGGAGGAGCTAACTTTTTTATTATTGGCGCTGGAGATACCTCCACTGAATCGGCTTTACAATATTTAGTTCAATTATATCCTGGTTGTTATAATACCTTTATTGGTTATGATGAAAAAATAGGACATGAAGCCTATGCTGCCGCCGACTTTTTATTAATGCCTAGTAGGGTGGAGCCCTGCGGATTAAATCAATTATATGCTTTAAGGTACGGTACCATTCCAATGGTAAGAGATACAGGTGGATTGCATGATACAGTGATAGACATGGAAGAGGCAGGAGGATTTGGAATAAAATTTTTACATGCCAATGAGGCTGATATTATTCATGCTGTAGAAAGAGCTATAGAAGTATATCAGAATAAACCAAGGTTTAAAAATATGGTTGAAACAGTGATGCAAATAGATCATAGTTGGGAATCTGTTATTACAGTATATAAAAAAGTTTATACGTCCATTTTATAATTATTCAATATTTAAAATTTAAGATATGGCTATGTTCGCAAAAGAAACTGTTTCCATTATTTTAGGAGGTGGTGCGGGCTCAAGATTATATCCTTTAACCGCCAACCGATCTAAACCAGCGGTTCCTATTGGAGGTAAATATCGATTAGTGGATATTCCCATTAGCAATTGTATAAATTCCAATTTGAATAGAATTTTTGTATTAACACAATTCAATTCAGCTTCCTTGAATCAGCATATTAAAAACACCTATCATTTTAGTGCTTTTAGTTCTGGTTTTGTAGATATTCTTGCTGCAGAACAAACCCCTGATAATCCGGGTTGGTTTCAAGGAACTGCCGATGCTGTGAGGCAGTCATTAAGGCATTTAGCAAAATTGGATTTTGAATATATACTTATTTTAAGTGGAGATCAATTATACCAAATGGATTTTAGTGCTATGATTGAAGCCCATAAAAAAAGTGGGGCAGCGCTTACCATTGCCACTATTCCTGTTGCAGAAAGAGAAGCATCGGAATTTGGAATATTAAAATCAAATCAAGACAACGTAATTACTTCTTTTATTGAGAAGCCCAAAAAAGAAGTTTTAAAAGATTGGGTGAGTGATACAGGGTCATCCATGCAATTGCAGGGTAGAAATTATTTAGCTTCCATGGGTATTTATGTTTTTAATAAAGAAATATTATATCAGTTTTTAAATGAAGTCCATCCTCATGCAACTGATTTTGGAAAAGAAATTATTCCAGAATCAATTGCCCATTTTAAAGTTTTAAGTTATCAATATAAAGGTTACTGGACCGATATTGGGAATATCTATTCTTTTTTTGATGCCAATATTGCTCTTACTCAGGATTTACCTTTGTTTAATTTATTTGATAGTAGTCAAACTGTATATACCAGAGCAAGAATGTTACCACCTGCTAAACTTAGTGGTACAATTGTAAATAAAGCTATTATTGCAGAAGGCTGCATTATACATGCCAAAGAAATTACCAATACTGTAGTGGGAATAAGAGCAAGAATAGGCAGAGATACAGTTATTAGAAATACGTATATAATGGGTTGTGATTATTATGAAAATATAGATCAAATAGAGGAGAAAACAAAAAAGAGTATTCCTATTGTTGGCATAGGAGAAAGATGCATTATTGAAAATGCTATAATTGATAAGAATTGTTCTATTGGAAATGATGTTACCATTAAGGGAGCCTCCCATTTGGAAAAAGTAGATCATCCATTATATACCATTAAAGATGGCATCGTGGTGGTGAAAAAGGGAGCAGTGATACCTTCGGGTTATACCATATAAAATAAAATTTTTGCAATGAATACAGCTTACACAGGTACAAAAATTAAACTAGGCTTTTGGCAAATATGGAATATGTGTTTTGGTTTTTTTGGAATTCAATTTGGCTGGAGTTTGCAAATGGGAAATATGAGTGCTATCTATGAATTCTTGGGTGCAAGTCCTGAACAAATCCCAGGTTTATGGCTAGCCGCTCCTATGACTGGTTTGTTGGTACAACCTATAGTGGGTTATTTTAGTGATCGTACCTGGCATCCAAAATGGGGAAGAAGAAGGCCTTTCTTTTTAGTGGGTGCTTTATTAAGTTCTGCATTATTATTTGTGATGCCCAATGCAGGATCTATTTGGATAGCTGCAGGTGTATTATGGATTTTGGATTCAAGTATTAACATTACTATGGAGCCTTTTAGAGCTTTTGTGGCCGATAATTTAGATGAATCACAACGTTCTTTTGGGTTTGCTATGCAAAGTATGTTTATTGGCTTAGCTTCTTTCATAGCTGGCTATTTGCCTCAAGTATTAGTAAATATTTTCCATGTTTCTAGAGATAAAACAAATGGTTCTATCCCTCATAACATTTTACTTTCTTTCTACATAGGTGGTGCTGTTTTCTTAGTTTCTGTTTTATATACTGTTTGGAAAAGTAAGGAGTATCCTCCTTCGAATGCTAATGTTTCTATCAAACAAAATAGTATAGGCTTGATAAGTGAAATTTTTGAGTCACTAAAAAATATGCCAGTTACTATGAAAAAATTAGCACTTGTTAATTTTATTACTTGGCCGGGACTATTTTTAATGTGGTTCTATTACAGTACTGGTGTAGCAAGTCAATTATTTCATGGCGATCCTGCCAGCAGTAATGATACCTATACCATAGGATTAGAACATGCCAACACTACCTCTGCTATATTAAATTTAGTAACATTTGGGTTTTCGTTCACACTCCCTTTTTTGGTTAGTCGTTTGGGTAAAAAAATAACACATACTGCCTGCTTAATAATAGGTGGCTTGGGTTTGGTATCGGTATATTATGTGCATCAACCTAATCTCTTATATATAAGTATGGGTTTAGTGGGTATTGCTTGGGCCTCTATATTATCCATGCCTTATTCTATGTTGGCAGGTTGTATTCCTGTTCAAAAAATGGGTATGTATATGGGTATTTTCAATTTCTTCATTGTACTACCTGAAATTTTAGCTTCTTTATTTTTTGGTAAAATAATGTCTAGTTTTTTACATAATGATAAATTAATGGCAGTACAAATTGGCGGGTGTTTATTAATACTGGCAGGTATGGTTTGTGCTATTATCATTCAAGAAGAAAAAAAATAAAACATGAATTCTAGATATACATTTCTAAATGTAATTTTTTTGCTAACGCTACTACCATTTTTATTGATTTCAAAAGGGTATAGCCAAAAAGTGGAAGCTTATCCTACCCATTGGTTTACTCAAATGAAATATAATAAAGTTCAAATTTTATTTAGAAAAACTACTTCTAATTTTGCTTCGGCCACTATTCAGACAAATTATAAAGGAGTAAAAGTTACAGGTATACATCATTTTGAAAATGCACATTATTTTGCTGTGGAGGTAGAAATAGCTCCTAGCGCTAAAGAAGGAGTAGTTAATTTTAGCATTCAAACTAAAACAGAGAAAATAAATACCACTTGGGCTTTGCTTCCAAGAAGAAAAGGGAGAGGCTCTTCTTTTGCTCAAGGCATCAATTCCTCTGATTTAATTTATTTTCTAATGCCTGATCGCTTCAGTAATGGAGATACTTCTAATGATCGAGTTGCGGGTTTAAAAGATCAATCTTTGAACAGAGATTCTATTTTTCTAAGACACGGGGGTGACTTGAAAGGGGTTATGAAACATTTAAATTATTTTCAAAAATTAGGGGTTTCAACTATTTGGATGACTCCTGTAATTGAAAATGATATGCCCGATAGAACAGAACATGGCTATGCTGCTACTAATAATTATGAGATTGAAAAAAGATTGGGTGGAAATGCTGCCTATTTGGCTTTAAGTGATAGTTTACATCGAAGAGGCATGAAATTAATACAAGACATTGTTTATAATCATTTTGGTCGTTTTCACTTTTTAGTGCAAGATGCTCCAGATAAAAATTGGTTACATCAATGGCCCACTTATACTCAAACTCATTATAGAGAGCAGGCTATATTTGATCCGCATCATGCCTCTGAAGATGTGGACAAAATGATCAATGGATGGTTTACTACAGAAATGCCTGATGTGAATCAAGAAAATCCATATGTTGAAAAATTTTTAACTCAAAACGCTATTTGGTCGGTTGAAACCTTTGGTATTGATGCATTTAGAATTGATACGTATAAGTATTGTAATGTGGAAGTAATGAATCGAATCAATCAATACATCATTAATGAATATCCCTCTATTTTTTCTTTTGGTGAATGTTGGGTAGATGGGGTTTCCTCTCAGGCTTATTTTGTGAGAAATAATTTAGATATTCCTTATAAAAGTAATTTACAAGCCACTTCCGATTTTCAATTATTATTTGCTGGTATTTTACCTGCTTTAAATGAAAAAAATGATTGGGGTTCGGGAATTATAAAATTGTATAGTACTTTAAGTAATGATTATTTATATAAAGTTCCTAGTAATAATGTCATTTTCTTGGATAACCATGATATGACTCGAATTTATTCTTCACTAGGAGAGAGTGTGCCAAAAACAAAAATGGCATATGCATGGTTAATGACCTGTAGGGGTATTCCACAAATGTATTATGGATCAGAAATTTTAATGAAAGGATTTGCTAATCCTGATGGTTGGGTAAGACTTGATTTTCCTGGAGGATGGCTAGGGGATAGAAAAAATGCATTTACCGAAGAGGGATTGAGCGATATTGAAAAAGATTTTTTACACTACGTACAAAAACTAGGTAACTATCGTAAAAGTTCATCAGCTTTAAAAACGGGTGATATGATGCAATATATTCCTGAAGAAGGTTTATATGTTTATTTTAGATATTCTAAAGAGCAAACTATTATGTGCATTATGAATACAGATGTCAAAGAGAGAAAACTAAATTTTGAAAAATTTAGGGAGAGAACCAATGGTTTTAAAAGAGGTGTAGATATCATTACTGGAAAAAATATTGAGAAAGAATTTTCAATACCTTCTATGACGATGCAAGTGATTGAATTAATGAAATAACAATGCCAAAATACGAAGAAGTTAATTTTATTGATACCTCACAAAACGTGTGGAACTATTCTTTATTTACAGAGGAAGATGTACTTAATTTTCAAAATGGCACTCATTATACTTTGTATCATTTATTTGGTAATAAGCAAATAGAAGTGGCTGGTGTAAAAGGATCTTATTTTGCTGTGTGGGCTCCTAATGCAACTGCAGTTATGGTAAAGGGTAATTTTAATCATTGGAATAATGAATCTCATTTATTAAAAGTGAGACTGGATCATTCAGGAATTTGGGAAGGCTTTATACCTGGTATTCTACAAGGGGAACTTTATAAATATCATATTCATGGGTTCAATGGACTTCTATTAGATAAAGGTGACCCTTATGCTCATTTTTGGGAATTAAGGCCTTTAACAGCTTCTATTACTTGGCAAACAAATTATCATTGGAAGGATTCACAATGGATGGAACAAAGAAAAATTAAAAATAGAACCGATCAACCTTTTTCTGTATATGAAGTTCATTTGGCAAGTTGGATGCGTCCCGATAAAAATAATGAAGCTTCCTATAATTCGTATATACAACTTATTGACTTGTTGGTACCCTATGTTAAAGAAATGGGATTTACACATGTAGAATTCATGCCAGTAATGGAGTATCCTTTTGATGGGAGTTGGGGTTATCAAGGTGTTGGTTTTTTTGCACCTACTTCTCGTTTTGGTAATCCTCAAGAATTTGCAGCATTAGTAGATGCTTTTCATGCAGCTGAAATTGGAGTAATAGTAGATTGGGTTCCCTCTCACTTTCCAAATGATGCACATGGTCTATATATGTTTGATGGATCCCACACCTATGAATATGCCGATAGGAGAAAAGGCTTTCATCCCGACTGGAATTCATACATATTTAATTATAAGAGAGCAGAGGTAAAATCGTTTTTAATTAGTAGTGCACGTTTTTGGTGTGATCAATTTCATATTGATGGGTTGAGAGTGGATGCAGTAAGTTCCATGTTACAATTAGATTATAGTCGCAAGGAGGGGGAATGGGAGCCTAATGAATTTGGTGGTAATGGAAATATTGAAGCGATCGCTTTTATAAAAGATTTAAATGAAACTTTATATAGAGATTTTCCAAATATTCAAACTATTGCAGAAGAAGCTTCAGATTGGCCAGGTATTAGTAAACCTACCTACTTGAATGGTTTAGGTTTTGGAATGAAATGGATGATGGGTTGGATGCATGATACGTTAAATTATTTTAAATTAGACCCTCTCTATAGAACTGCACATCAGGATAAATTTACATTTTCTATGATGTATTTTTACGATGAAAGTTTTATGTTGCCTTTGAGTCATGATGAAGTTGTACATGGCAAAAGTCCTCTTATATATAAAATGGCAGGTGATGATTGGCAGAAATTTGCGAATTTAAGGTTACTATATACTTATATGTTTACGCATCCTGGTGCTAAACTATTATTTATGGGAAATGAATTTGCAGCCACTAAAGAATGGAATTATACTACCGAGTTACCTTGGGATTTATTGACCATTGAATCTCATCAAGGTATGCGTCGAACAGTTCAAGACTTAAATAACCTATATAGAAATAATCCATCATTATTTGAGTATCAATTTGATCCTAGGGGTTTTGAATGGGTGGAAATTAATAAAAAGTCTGAGGCGGTAATAGCCTATAAAAGAAAAGGTTTAGTTCCAGAAAATGATATTTTAGTTGTGATGAACATGACACCGGTGCCAAGGCATCAGTTTCCTATTTATGTTCAAGGAAAAAAAACATGGAAAGAGATTTTTAACTCAGATGCTAAAAAATATTGGGGTGCTGGAGACTTAACTAATTTATCTATTGAAGCTACTGCAAAAGACAATAAGGGTGAATGGTATGAGTTATTATTAAATTTACCTGCCTTATCTGCTATCGTTTTGTCTTAAAGACTCTCAATCAATAGAGTTTAATTACCTCAATAACAACAATTTACACCAGGTAGTATTTAATTTAATCACTATACGAACATTTTCGGCCAAGTTTTCCACATTTAAGTGTAATTGATTCTTGGTAACAATTAGATAACAATTAGTTATGAACTTTGCGGTGTAATCCAAAACCTAAAAACAAAATGTATGAAAGCTAATAACAAAGCAATGTTGTATGAAGCTGTTTCAGAATTTATACAATTGCACGCCTTCGATCATTTATTGGACAACGAATTAGCTCAATTAAAAAGTTTATTAAATGCATATACCGTGTCAGAAGAAGGCACTGATTTGCAAGAAATAACAAGCAAATTAATTCCATTGTTAAGCAAAGTGAATTTCTTTGTTGAATCAATTTCTCCAGCAGCTATTCAATTATGGTTCTATGCTTTATCTTACAATGAAATACCTATAGCGGGTATGATGCAAGATTTGAGTAATACCAATGAATTAGTAAACTAAAATCAGTATTTTTCTAAATATTGATTATATATAAAGGATGATGGGTAAAAAAGGCCTCTCTTAATAGGGAGGCCTTTCTATAGAATGACTAGAATAAACTCTTTGTTAATTTTGTTTTTCCTTCTCCTATTTTAAATCCGTTATGGAAGATCTCAATGGTATATTCTCCTTCAATGAAACTAACATTTTTGATGTCAAAGCTTACAGGTAATTCTTTGTTTTGTTCGTATTGAACCGATAATTTATTCGAAAAAGCTTTAGTGCCCTCTTCTCTAGTATTTATTTTACCTGTTTCATTAAAGGCCTTTCCATCAGGGCCAGTAATAGATACATATAAATCTTGTGATCCTGAAGGTGTAATTTTATTTCTATCAATTTGGAAAGACAAGCGAATGGTGTTAGCTCTTCTGGTATTATTGGTTTTTCTTTCAGAACCATCTTCTCTTACTCTTAAAGACTGAATACTGAAATTAGAAGCGTGTAGGGTAGATCCAATATCTTGCAATCTATCTTTTTCTTTTTGAGTGGCAGTTAAATTATTATTTAATGCAGTATTCGTATTGGTTAATTGTTCGTTTTTATTGTTTAATTCTTTGTTTTCAGCTTGTGCTTTTGATAGGTCTGCAAATAAATTGCTTACTTTTCCATTAAGTTCCGTAATAAGTGTTTTTGCTTCGGCTAATTCTTTGTCGGTAGCATTTTGTTTACGTAAAATAGTGCTAATATTTGTTTTTAATTTTTGAATTTGGTTAGATTTATCTAACAATTCACCTTGAAGGCTTGTATTTTGATTGGTCAATGAATCAGCCTTAGCGGAAACTTCAATAAATTCAGCTTGGATTTTTGCTTTGGCACTATCTATTACTGCAATTTTATTGTCATAAGTAGTAATCATATCTACTTTTGAACTATTGAAATAAATCCAAGAACCTACTAGGGATAGAATTAATACTCCAATAATAACTTTACTGCTGTTGCTGGAAGATTCGTTACTCATATAAATTTTAGTTTTTAAGAGCATAAAGATACAAAAATTGGAGCATATTACTAATTTTTATAACTTAATAAAGGATTTAAATTTAGAGTAAATTTTTAGAAAAAGTCATAGTATAGTATGACTTATCTTTATATTTGAATATGTCTACTGATGCTATTATTACTCAATGGAAAAAAAATGTTTTCGATGCCGTTTATTGGCTAGAAGGAGAAGAGCCTTTTTATATTGACAAGGTAGTGGACTATGCTGAGAAGCGGCTACTTCCAGAAGATCAACAGGCTTTTAACCTTACTATATTTTATGGGAAGGATGCCGAATGGTCAGAAATTTTGAACGCCTGTAAACGTTATCCTGTTTTTGCTGAACGTCAAGTGGTTATTATAAAAGAAGCTCAATTAATGGGTCAAATTGAGAAATTGGAGTCCTACATTGAAAATCCATTACCCTCTACTATTCTCCTTATTGCTTACAAAGATAAGAATATAGATGGTCGCAAAAGTTTTGGAAAACTTTTAAAATCTAAAACCCATTTTGTTGCTACTAAAAAAATGTATGACAATAAATTACCTGATTGGGTGAATGATTGGGTTCATGAAAGGGGGTATCAAATGTCTGCTAAAGCGGTTCATATAATAGTGGACCATATTGGCAATGATTTAAGTAGAATTCAAAATGAATTAGAAAAACTTATTGTGAATTTGGGGGATAGAAAAAAAATTTCTGAGGATGATATTGAAAGGTATATAGGAATTAGTAAAGAGTATAATGCTTTTGAATTTCAAGAGGCAGTGGGTCAAAAAAATTTCACAAAAGCTATTCGAATGATTCATTATTTTGAGTCCAATAACAAAGCAGCACCTATACAATTAATATTACCTACTTTATATGCTTTTTTTAGTAAACTTTATGCGATCTATGGTTTAAATACTAATGATGAAAAAAGAATTATGAGTGAAATGGGAGTTACTTTTTTCGCAGTAAAAATTTATCTAGCAGCGCTCAGGCAATATTCCTATTCAAAAGTGGAGCAAATACTTTTATTGATTCACGAATATAATTTAAGAGTAGTGGGTATTCATGATGCTAATAACACAGATGCAGATTTATTAAAAGAGTTAGTGATTAAAATAATGGATACGCCCACTTCCTCATAGTTATTGCTATGCATTTTTTTAAATAGGGTATTTTTTTAGAATTTGCGCGGCTTTAATTTTATCTAAAGCCAATTGGTCTTTCAAGGCTTCTAAATTATTAAATTTTATTTCTCCTCTTATATATTCATAAACTAATACAGTTAAATCCTGTTCATAAATATCTTGGTCAAAATCTAAAATGTGCACTTCGATGACTTTTTTTTGACCATCTACAGTAGGTCTAATTCCAATATTCATCATTCCGTGGTAAGTAGTATTTTCTAAACATTTACCCTTTACTTTGACAGCATATACTCCATTGGATGGAATAAGTTTTTCTTCATTATTAATATGTAAATTAGCAGTGGGAAATCCAAGGGTACGCCCAATTTGATTTCCTCTTACTACAAATCCTTCAAAAGGATAGGGATAGCCTAATAAAATATTGGCTTTTTCAATTTCATGTTCTTGAATATAATTTCTAATTTGAGTAGAACTTACAATTTCTCCATCTATCCATTTTTCATTTATCTCTTCTGTTATAAAACCTAAGGTAGCACCCATTTTTTCTAATAGTTCGAAATTTCCAGTTCTTCCATTCCCAAAACGGTGATCATAACCCACTAAAATAGTATGGGGATGGAAATGATCAAATAGAAACTCTTTAATGTATTGGTGGGCTGTCAAGTTAGAAAAAGCATAATTAAAATTAACCACCACTAAATGATCCACCCCCATTTGCTCTAGTAAAATTATTCTTTCTTCTAGGCTGGTTAATTGTTTTATTTCTCCCGGTATGGAAGAAATTACTTTTCTAGGATGTGGCTGAAAAGTTATAATGATTGTTTCTCCATTGACCTTTTGAGCAATTGACTTCATTCTGTTTATAATCTCATGATGGCCTAAATGAACTCCATCAAAAGCCCCTGTAGTTATAACAGCATTTTTAAAATTAGGTAATGTGTCTAAATCGTAATAAACATTCATCTTTCTTGTCTAAATATGGCACAAAGGTAAAACAATTGTACCTTTGTGTTACAAACCAATTTAGATTCATGTCACTATATGCCCAACGCGGTGTTTCAGCTCAAAAAGAAGAAGTTCATGCTGCCATAAAGAATCTTGATCAAGGACTCTATCCCTATGCTTTTTGTAAGCTTTACGCCGATTTTTTAGGCGGTCAAAATGACCACATCAATATTATGCATGCAGATGGTGCAGGTACGAAGAGTATTTTGGCTTATATCTATTGGAAAGAAACCGGGGATGCAAGTGTTTGGAAAGGGATTGCTCAGGACGCCATAGCAATGAATTTAGATGATTTGCTATGTGTTGGTATTTATGATCAAATTTTATTTTCATCTACTATTGATCGAAATAAATTAAAAGTTACTGCAGAAGTTTTGAGTGAAATAATAAATGGAAATCAAGCATTCTTTAATATTCTAAAAGAATTTGGTATTCAAATTGAATTTTTAGGGGGGGAGACAGCCGATGTTGGGGATGTGGTTAGAACTATAGCCGTCAATGGAACTATGACTGCAAGATGGCCCAAAGCTAAACTTATAACCAATGAAAAAATTGCTCCTGGCCAAGTCATTGTAGGTTTTTCTAGTTATGGTCAAGCTACTTATGAAACTGCTTATAATAGTGGTATTGGAAGTAATGGTTTAACTAGTGCTAGACATGATGTATTATACCATGAATATGCCAAAAAATATCCAGAAACTTTTGAGCCTAGTTTAGAAGACAAAATTGTATACCTGGGTAAGAACAAAATTACTGATACCATAGACATACCTGGTTTTGGTAGTATGAGCATTGGGAAATTATTATTAAGTCCTACGAGAACTTATGCACCTTTGGTAAAAATGATTCTTAGTCAACATTTTGTTGCAGTGAAAGGTATGATACATTGTAGTGGAGGTGGACAAACTAAATGCATGAAATATTTGCCAGGGCCAATGCGCATAGTAAAGGATCAATTTTTACCAGTGCCACCCATTTTTAATTTAATACAAGAAAATTCTGGAGCGAATGCAAAAGAAATGTATCAAGTATTCAACATGGGGCATCGTTTAGAAATTTTTACCGAAGAAAATTTGGCTACTTCGCTAATTATGGCAGCCAAAACATTTAATATTGATGCACAAATCATTGGAAGAGTGGAAGCTTCTACTCAAAAAGAGTTAATTTTAAAAGGAAGTTTTGGAACAGAAACATTTAGCTACTAATTTTAAAAAATATTTATCTTCTTAAAGACAAATCTACATTAACAAATTAAGACATGAGTGAAATAATAGTGCAATTAGAAAATGCCCATATTTATCAGAGTGGTAATCTCATTTTGCAGGATGTAAATTTTACAGTGCAAAAAGGAGAATTTGTTTATTTAGTAGGTAAAACGGGTACAGGTAAAAGTAGTTTATTAAAAACTTTATATGGGGAAGTAACTTTAACGGAGGGAAAAGGCAAAGTGGTAGGTTTTGATTTAACTGAAATGGACTGGAAAAAACTTCCTTTTTTAAGAAGAAATTTAGGTATCGTATTTCAAGACTTTCAATTACTCACCGATCGAAATGTACATGAAAACCTTCGTTTTGTTCTCAAAGCTACAGGTTGGGAAGATGAAAAGTTAATTGAACAAAAAATTGAAGACGTGCTTTCAAAAGTGGGTCTTCAAAATAAAGGCTTCAAAATGACTTATGAGATGAGTGGGGGTGAACAACAAAGGGTAGATATTGCTAGAGCCTTATTAAATTCTCCAAAACTAATACTGGCTGATGAGCCCACAGGTAGTCTAGATCCTGAAACCAGCGATGAAATCATGCAATTATTATTTCAAATCACAAAAGACTACGGTACTGCCATTGTTATGGCAACACACGACTTTATGGTAGTAAATAAATTTCCTGCAAGAACCTTAACTACCCTTGGTGGCAGGCTTAATGAACAGGTCTAATTCACTATTTTAAGCTAACTAATTTTTCTCCACTAATTGTACACAAAATAGCCCTAAGGCCTTGATTTCTTGGCTCTTTTTCTTATGTTCGCAGACATAAAATAGAAGTTTAAAGTGAGACTAAAGTCATTAGAAATCAAAGGGTTCAAGAGCTTTGCGGACAAAACAATTGTAAGTTTTGATGAAGGAATTACAGGTATTATTGGGCCCAACGGTTGTGGGAAGAGCAATATTATTGACAGTATTAGATGGGTAATTGGAGAGCAGAAAATTTCTGCATTAAGAAGTGAAAATTTAGATTCACTTGTTTTTAACGGAAGTAAAACTAGAACTGCCAGTAGTATGGCAGAAGTGAGTCTTACTTTTGAAAATACAAAAAATACCTTACCCACTGAGTTTAGTGTAGTTACAGTAACACGTCGTTTTTATAAAAACGGAGAAAGTGAATATCGTTTAAATGATGTGGCTTGTCGTTTAAAAGATATTCATAATTTATTTCTTGATACGGGAGTAAGTAATGATAGTTATGCCATAATTGAATTAGGAATGGTAGATGATATCATTAAGGATAAAGACAATAGCCGTAGAAGATTATTAGAGCAAGCAGCGGGTATTACTATTTATAAAACAAGAAAGAAGGAAGCTAAAAATAAATTAGATGCCACTGAGCAGGACCTTGCTCGTATAGAAGATTTGCTATTTGAAATTAATAATCAATTAAAAACATTAGAGAATCAAGCTAAAAAGGCAGAAAAATATTTCGAAATTAAAAAAGATTACAAAGATACTGCTATAGAACTTGCTAAAGCTTCATTAGAAGGATTTAATATTAGCTATAAGGAGTTGAATGATCAACAAGAAGAGCAAGTTGATAAGAAAATTCAGCTTGAAGCAGCCATCGCTTTAGAAGAAGCTGCTTTAGAACAGGAGCGTTTGATTTTTATAGAAAAAGAAAAAGGATTGCAAGCACTACAACATCATTTTAATGATAGTTTATCTTCACTTAGAGCTAAAGAAAATGATAAGAACTTGGCAGCTCAGCGTATAGATTATTTGAAAGATAAAGAATCTAGTTTACAAGATTTTTTAGTAAAAGCAGAGGGTCAATTAAAAACAATTGGTGACTCCATTGAGTATACCAAGATAAAAGTTATTGAAGAAGAGAAAAGTTATCAAGATTTTAAGACAAGAGTAGATCAGTCACAGTTAGCTTTAACTGAAAAAAGAGATGCTTTTGATAGTCAAAGATCGGTTTTAGATAATTTGCGTCAGTCTTATCAGCAAATTCTACGAAATCAATTTGATGCAGAGAAAAAAGTGGCTGTATCTGATACTTCCATACAAAACTTAGAAAGAGGTCAACAGCAATTAATAGAGGAGCAAAGTCATAGGGAAGAACAAATAAATAACATCAATACACAATTAACACAAAAAGAAACCGATTTAGAAAATAACAAGGCAAGTTTAGCTGCTTTACAAATACAACATGAAAATGCTAAAGCTAGTATTTTTGAAACACAGGAACAGCTAGAAGTTTTAAGATCTGAATTGGCTGAACAAACTAGAAAATTAGATGCCAAGAAAAATGAGTATGATTTATTGAAAAGCTTGGTAGATTCTATGGAGGGCTATCCTGAAAGTGTTAAGTTTTTGCATAAAAATGCTGGTTGGAATCATCAGGCCCCCATTTTATCAGACATCTTATATGTACAAGAAGCCTATCGTGCTGCGCTTGAAAATGTACTTGAACCTTACTTAAATTATTATGTAGTTAATACTTTACAAGAGGGAATGCAAGCCATTCAATTATTAGACGAAAATAAAAAAGGAAAAGCCAATTTCTTTTTATTGGATCAGCTTAACGGATCGACTGCCCATACAGCCCCTTCAAACACAATTGCAGCATTATCAGTTATAGAAATTGACAGTAAGTTTACTGCTTTGGCCAACTACTTATTGGGCAATGTATTTATAGCTGAAAATGAATTGGCATTTACGAATAATGATACTAGTATTATTTTAGAAAAAAATGGAAAATTTGTTAAAGGAAAATATACCTTAACTGGGGGAAGTGTAGGTTTATTTGAAGGAAAGAAAATAGGTCGTGCTAAGAATTTAGAAAAATTATTAGAAGATATACAACTACAAGAAAAACTTGTCAATGAAATCAAAGCTAAGATACAAAATGAGCATAATTCTGTGTTACAGTTCAATGAGCTTCTAAAAGAAAATGAAATTCGTGCAACAGAACAATCGGTCAATACACTTATCAATGAAGTTTTTGCCAATAAAAATAAATTAGAAAACTTACAATTAGCTCAAAATACTGCAATGGCTAAATTGGAAGAATATACAGATAAAATTTCTTTAGAGCAAACTGCTATAGCAGATACAAGAATTGCTTTAGAGGCTTTGAATATTTCTTTAGATCAAACACAAACTCATTTAAATGATGTTGAATTTGCCTATCAAGCTGCAGAGCAAGCTTATCATTTAGCTTCAGGTGAATTCAATGAAATGAATTTGCAACTAACTAAGCAGTACAGTAAAATTGAGGCATTACAACAAGAAGTAGTGTTTAAAGAGAATCAATTGAATGACTTACATACTCAAATCCAGTCTAATACTACACAATTAGAGGAAACCAAAGCTTCCATAATAGATAGTGATGCAGCCTTAGCACAACTAGAAGCAGACTTGGTACATTTATTAAAAACTAAAGAGGAAGAAGAATTGAAGCTTAATGAAGCTGACCAAGCTTATTATAATTTGCGAAATGATTTACAAGAAAAAGAAAGTGCATTGAGAATGCAGATTAAGTCAAAAGAACTAATAGATCAATTAATCAATGAAATAAAAGATAAACTGAATAATTTAAAATTACAGTTATCCGGAATGAAAGAAAGATTAAATGTTGAATTTAAAGTTGAATTAGAAGAAATTTTGGAGGAGGGAAGAGTTACTGAAATTTCATTAGAAGAATTACAAGCTAGCGCAGAAAGAATGAGAAAGCGTTTGGAGAATATGGGTGAAGTAAATCCAACTGCAATAGAAGCTTATACAGAGATGAAAAAACGTTATGATTTTATTCTAGAACAAAAAAATGACTTAGTGAGCGCCAAGGAAAGTTTAATTTTAACCATACAAGAAGTGGAAGCCACTGCCAATAAAGCTTTCTTAGAAACGTATCATCAGGCAAGAGAAAACTTCCAAAAAGTATTCAAAGCATTATTTACTGATGAAGATTCCTGTGATTTAATTTTAGTAGATCCAGATAATTTAGCTGAAACAGCAGTAGAAATTGTGGCTCGACCCAAGGGCAAAAAACCTTCTTCAATTAGCCAATTAAGTGGTGGTGAGAGAACATTAACTGCTACAGCCATGTTATTTGCAATTTATTTAATAAAGCCGGCCCCCTTCTGTATACTGGATGAGGTGGATGCGCCATTAGATGATGCAAATGTGGGTAAGTTCACACAAATGATTCAAAAATTCAGCGATAATTCGCAGTTTATAATTGTGACACACAATAAACAAACAATGAGTGCTGTTGATGTTATTTATGGTGTGACCATGCAAGAGGCTGGAGTAAGTAAATTAGTGCCTGTAGATTTTAGAAGTTTAAGTAATTAGTTGCGTTTACCTTTTTTTGATAAAGTCTGCCATTATATTATTTCTATTTTGTTTTTTATTTTATCTACCATTTAGTAGGGTGCCAGATTTTTTTGATAGTGAAAGAACCCCTGCCACTATTGTTAGAGAAGCCACCTCTACTACAACAAAAATTGTAGCAGTTTATACCGAAAATGGTAAAGTATATCATTTAGAACTAGATAGTGCCACTTATGCTTCACAGCTAGGTAAGAAAATAGAATTAATATACGAATTAAGTGACCCCCAAAAAGCTACTGTAAATAAAATATGGGGGTATTGGTTAATTCCTGTGGAGTTAGCTTGGTCTTTTGGAGTTTTTTCTGGTTTATTAGGTATTGCTTATGCTACTACTCATCGCCCGCATCCATCTGCCATCACCGAGCAATTAAAAGATGACGATACGCCCCAGCAAAAGTATGAGTAATATTTTTTCAAAGAAATGTTGAATGAAATTTATTTTAGCGCTTTAGCAAGCGTTTAATTTCTTTATCCACATCACGGGACTTAATCGTTTCACGCTTATCAAATTCTTTTTTACCCTTGCCAATACCAATTTCAACTTTTGCATAATGTTTTTCGTTAAAAAAAATACGAAGCGGAATGATAGAATATCCTTTTTCTTTTACTTTAGTGGCTAATTTTTCCAATTCTCTTTTTTGTAATAATAATTTTCGATCATGTACTTCTATGTGATTATTTTTATTTCCATGACTGTAGGCATTAATAAATAAACCTCTTATCCAAAGTTCGCCTTTATCAAACATACAAAAAGAGTCATTGAAACTTACTTTACCTTCTCTTATAGATTTCACTTCTGTTCCTAATAATACAATTCCTGCCACATATTTATTTTCTATCTGGTAGTTAAAATAGGCCTGCCTATTATTCAATTCTTTCGTTGATACTTTTTTTACTTTAGCCATAAAAAATCCCAGAACTTAATAAGGGCTGGGATACAAAAGTAGTATTTAATATTGACTTGCTATCTGTATTCTACCACTGCTTAGTGTTTAAATAAATAAGCTACTTCAGATAATTTATTTTTTAAGTCTTTTCTATCTACAATAAAATCTAGAAAACCATTTTCTAATAAAAACTCACTGCGTTGAAATCCTGGAGGTAAATCTTTTTTAATGGTTTCTTTAATTACACGTGGACCCGCAAAACCAATTAAAGCACCAGGTTCAGCAATATTAATATCCCCAAGCATTCCAAAGCTTGCTGAAATGCCACCAAATGTGGGGTCGGTTAACATGGAAATAAAAGGTAGTTTAGCATCGCTTAATTGGGAAAGTTTACCGCTAGTTTTAGCTAATTGCATTAAACTAAAGGCACTTTCCATCATGCGCGCTCCACCGCTTTTACTGATAACTAAATAGGGAAGTTTATTTTTAATGCAATAATCTACAGCTCTACTAAACTTTTCACCCATGACACTTCCTAATGAACCCCCGATAAACTCGAAATCCATACAGGCAACTACCATTTCTTCTCCATTAATTTTGCCTACGGCTACTCGTATAGAATCTTTTAAATCGGTTTTAGCATGAATTTCATCCAAACGTTTTTGGTAATTTTTTAAGTCTGTAAAATTGAGTGCATCTTTACTTTTAATATTTTCGAATAGTTCAGTGAATGCATTATGATCGAATAAAATTTCAAAATATTCATTACTACCTATCCTATGGTGAAAATTACATTTAGAACAAATGAATAAATTTTCTTTTAATTCATTACTTGTACAAATATGATTGCAGGAGGGACATTTTGTCCATAGTCCTTCTGGGGTTTCTTTTTTATCGGCTGTAGAAGTAGTAATTCCTTTTCTAATTCTTTTAAACCATCTTGATTTATTGGCTTCTGATCCGCTGGCTTCTTCACCCGTTAAGTTTAATTCAATATCTTCTTCTCTATTTTTCATAGTCAAGCTATTGTTTTAGTATGTAAGACTTACAAAAGGGATATATTATTTTAAGCGTTTCTATTTATACAGTTTAAATCATCAAAAGCAATTTCAAGTCTTTTTACAAAAGATTCTTCTGCTTTTCTCAACCAAACTCTGGGGTCATAATACTTTTTATTAGGTTTATCGGATCCTTCTGGATTTCCTAATTGTGCTTGCAAATAGGCTTCATTCTTTTTGTAATAATCTAACACACCTTCCCAAAATGCCCATTGTAAGTCGGTATCTAAATTCATTTTAATAGCACCGTAACTAATGGCTTCTCTAATTTGATTTTGAGGAGATCCTGATCCTCCGTGAAATACAAAATAAACAGGCTTTTCCGCTGTGTTTAATTTTTTCTGAATATAAACTTGACTATTGTTTAAAATTTCAGGTCTTAATTCTACATTACCAGGTTTATAAACTCCATGGACATTGCCAAATGCAGCGGCCACCGTAAATAAGTTACCCACTTTGCTCAAAGAAGAATAAGCATATGCTACGTGTTCTGGTTGAGTATATAATTTGTTATTATCTACGTTACTATTATCAACTCCATCTTCTTCACCGCCTGTAACTCCTAATTCAATTTCAATACTCATTCCCAAGGGTGCCATTTTTTTATAAAATTCAACTGAAGTTTGAATATTTTCTTCTAAACTTTCTTCAGACAAGTCTAACATATGAGAGCTGAATAATGGTTGACCTTTTTCTTTTTTAAAATTTTCTCCAGCATCAATTAGAGCACTAATCCAGGGTAACCATTTTTTTGCAGCGTGATCGGTGTGCAAAACAACCGGAACGTTGTAAAATTTTGCCACTTGGTGAACATGTAAGGCGCCCGCAATAGCTCCTTGAATATTTGCTTGTAAATTATCATTGGGCATTCCTTTACCAGCTATGAACTGGGCTCCACCATTAGAAAATTGAATAATAATAGGGGAGTTTACTTTTGCAGCGGTTTCTATAGCTGCATTGATGGTATCGGTTCCAGTAGTGTTAACAGCAGGTAGGGCAAAGTTGTTAGTTTTGGCATCGTTGTACAGTGTTTCTAATTCTTTGCCAAATAAAACCCCTGCTCGGTATTTGCTCATATATTAAATATTGAGTGGCAAATATACAATTTATGCTTTAAACACTTGTAAGCCAATGCGTGTATTCGTTACAAAAATAATCCCCAAAAAACTATAGAATACACACATTTTGTATTTGTAAATCAGTGTATTAAAGAAAGCCCTTGCTTCTCATCCACTCATCATTATACACTTTTCCTATGTACCTACTACCATGATCGTGTAAAATGCAAACGACAACATCTGAAGGTTTTAATTTATGTTTTAATTGTAGTAAACCCAATATACAGCTACCTGCACTGTACCCGCAGAATAATCCTTCTTCTTTTGCTAATCGTCGCGTCATGAGTGCACCTTCTTTGTCAGCTACTTGTTCAAAATGATCAATTACCGACATATCATAATTGGCAGGAATAAAATCTTCACCAAAACCCTCTGCTATATAGGGTTGTACATAATTATGATCTTCAATACCAGTTTTGAAATAATGAGTAAGTAAAGATCCAATGGGATCAATGGCCCATACTTGTATATTTTGATTTTTTTCTTTTAAATATTTTGCGGTACCTGTAATCGTACCACCTGTACCAGCGGTACAAACTAAATGAGTGATTGTACCTTCTGTTTGCTCCCAAATTTCTGGCCCTGTGCTTTCATAATGAGCTAGGCGATTAGCTAAATTATCATATTGATTAAAGAAAAAAGAATTAGGAGTTTGCGCAGCTAATTTTCTAGCTACTGAATAATAGCTTCTTGGATCGTTAGGGGCCACATCGGTAGGACAAACTATGACTTCTGCACCCACCGCTCTGAGGATGTCTAACTTTTCTTTACTTTGTTTATCGGTGGTTGTAAAAATACATTTATAACCTTTCACGATAGCAACTAGTGCAAGTCCCATACCTGTATTGCCACTTGTGCATTCAATGATGGTTCCACCTGGTTTAAGTTTTCCTTCAGCTTCTGCTATTTCTACCATTTTTAATGCCATTCGATCTTTGATGGAATGACCAGGGTTAAAATAATCCACTTTAGCAAGTACTGTTGATGTAATCTCACGAGTAATTCTATGTAATTGAATCAATGGGGTATTTCCAATTGTTTCTAAAATATTTTTTGACCACATGTTCTCTCTAAAGTTATTTAGTGTACCTAAATGTACACTAATTCATAAGAATTTTAAGAGAAAGAAATAAAGAAGTTTTGAACTAAAAAAAGGGAAAAGAGAAATTAAATGTGCTCGAAATTACTTGTGATGATCTCACAAAATTTTGTTTGTATCATTTTTTCAGCAAGCAAAATCATATTTAAGAATGCTTTAGCGTTGCTAATACCATGTCCAATAATAACTGGCTTATTTACTCCTAAGACAGGAGTTCCTCCATAATTTTCGAAATGGAATCTGCCAAAAAATGAATCATTGGCTAGATTTTGATGAACTGCTGCATCATACATTGCTTCTGCTGTTTTAAGTATAATATTTCCGGTAAAACCATCACAAACAATTACATCGGCTTTTTCATTGAATACGTCTCTGCCTTCAACATTTCCAATAAATTGTATAGCAGTATTTTCTTTCAAAAGAGGAAAAGTAGCTTGTGCTAACATATTTCCTTTTCCTTCTTCTTCACCCACATTTAATAAACCCACTTTTGGTTGCTCCATATTTAAAATATGTTTTGCATATAAGTTGCCTAGTATTGCAAATTGGTTTAATTGTTCTGGTTTACAATCTGCATTTAAGCCAACATCTACTAATAATCCTAGTTTGCCATTGAGTTTAGGTAGTAGGGTGGCAATGGTAGGTCTTAAAACACTTTTGATGGGTTTAATGCTAAACATGGCACCCACTAACATAGCACCTGTATTGCCTGCGCTTAGAAAAGCATCAATCTCACCATTGGCTAGTAATTGGAAACCAATAGCAATGGAAGAATTAGGTTTTTCTTTTAAAGCTTTTGTAGGATGTTCGTGGTAACCAATTACTTCCGATGCAGGTACCAAATGTAAAAAAGGTGAACTAATTCCAAATTGCAGAAAGAGTTCTTTCAATTGGATAGGTTCACCAATACAAAATATATTATTTTCTGAATTTGCTAAATATTGTTGAACACCTTTAACGGCTTCTGTAGGGGCAAAATCGCCACCCATCATATCAATACCAATATTCATTGAATCAGTAATTAAGCTTTTAGTGGCGCTTTCTCGCTTACTAATAAACCTTTATAATACAATTTACCTTCTTGTACATGTGCACGATGACGTACATGGATTTCTCCTGTAGTTCCATCTTTACTAAGTGTAACTTCTTGAGCTACATAGTGAGTTCTTCTTTTGGCACTACGTTGTTGTGAGTGTCTGCGTTTAGGATTAGGCATCTCTTATATTTTTAAAATTTTTATTTAATTAT
>CAZWTV010000005.1:0-33398 GCA_964637225.1 uncultured Sediminibacterium sp. | reverse complement strand
ATGTTGGTATTTGTGTAAGACCTCTGGAAAATTTTGTAATAGTTCGTGCATTTTATAAAGTAGGTCATCAAAATCCATAGCTCCATTTTTAAAACATCTTGCTGCATAACTTGCATAGATATCCGCAATGGCAGGTCGGTTGGCTCTAGCATCTTCTTGCTTTAAAAAAGTATCCATTGCATATTCACTAGGCCCTATTAATGCATTTTTTGCTCCTGATATTCTATTGTGTATAATATTGGGTTTATATAATTTATCATCTAAACCCATATCATGCACTACCGCTTTTATAACGGAGCGCGAATCATCTGTATCATAGATGGTGAAACTTTTAGGATAACCTAGCTTGTCCGCCTCAGCTCTTAAAATTCTTGCAAAAACACTATGAAAAGTACCTATATATAAATTTCTAGCATCTGTATTGCCCAGGGCTTTTTCTACACGTTCTTTCATTTCGGCTGCAGCCTTATTGGTAAAAGTGAGCGCCAAAATATTAAATGCGTCCACGCCACTATACATAAGGTGTGCTACTCTTGTGGTTAACACTTTTGTTTTACCACTACCCGCACCAGCAATAATCATTAAGGGACCCTTAATATGTAAAACTGCTTCTAATTGCTTTTCGTTTAAACCATTTAAATAGGCTTCTTGCATGTTGCGAAGATACGAGCAACTAAGTTTATTCTATGATGAGTGGAAAACTAAAAACAAAATCTTTATATAAAAAACCCCCTCCCATTTTTTGGGAGGGGGTTTTCTGTTTTACATAAAGAAAATAAAATTATTTCTTTTCTAATAATTTAAAGAATTGATCTAATTGAGGTAGAATAACAATTCTTGTTCTGCGGTTGGCAGCTCTATGTTCTGGAGTATCGTTTTCAGCAACAGGAAGATATTCACTTCTACCAGCGGCAGTCATACGCTTAGGATCGATACCATAAGTGTCTTGCAATACACGAACCACTGTAGTGGCTCTTTTCACACTTAAATCCCAGTTATCTTCCATTAAGCTACCACTAATTAATTGTTTTGAATCGGTATGGCCTTCTACCATAAATTCTATATTAGGTTGAGCTGCTAATACTTTAGCTACTTTGCCTAATACAACTTTTGCTTTATCAGTGATATTGAAGCTTCCGCTTTTAAATAATAATTTATCAGAGATATCAACATATACCACACCCTTATCTACTTTCACATTAATATCACCATCGTTCAAGTCCCCGATAGCACCTTTTAAATTCATTACTAAGTTCATGTTAATAGAATCTTTACGCGCCATAGAACTTTGTAAGCCTTGAATGTATAAATCCTTAGCACCAATATTGTCTAAAGATTTTTTAATACTTTCTGCCTGAGCACTACTCACTACAGATAAATCTTTCAATTGACTTAAAACAACATTGTTATTATTTTTTAAGAAATCAACTTGTTTGTTTAATTCATCAATAGTGTTTTGTAATGATTTAGTCTTGTCTGCAGCTCTTTCAGCATCAGTTTTACTTTTTGAAATCGCATCTTGCGCATCACGGTATTTTCCTTGTAAATCGGCATAAGCCCCATTCAATTGGCCATATTTAGCCTCTGCTTCCTGCAATTTTTTTGGACTTACACATGAATAAGCACCTATACTAAGAATTGCAAGTGCTAAAAAAATTTTAGTTTTCATACTATATCTGTTTTATTTAATTGAAATAAATAGAATCTGATGCAAAAATACTAATATAGTTTCTAAGGAAAAACAATATTTTGTTAAACAAACCCCTAATTTTCCAAGTCATCTGTGATACCGAATTCGGGAATATAGCCTTTAAATTGCTTGAAAAATGTAACAATCTTGAATTTATCAGCCTTTTCGTCCTCAGTTACAAAAAATGGCTCAGCAAAAACTACTTTTCTATCTCTAAAATCAAAACCTACCATTACTATAGGAACTTTTGCGTTTTTGGCAATATGATAAAAGCCTGTTCTTAATCTGGTCACTTTTTTTCTGGTGCCTTCTGGTGAAAGTGCTAAATGGAATCGCTCTTTTTTATTAAATATAGTTACTACCTGTTCAACCATATTATGCTTTTGATCTCTGTACACTGGATAGGCACCTAAAGAGCGTAAAAACCATCCTAAGGGTGGCCAAAAAAGTTCACTTTTTCCTAAAAAATGTACAAACTTAAAATGCATTTTTTTTCGTACCGCTAGTCCTAAAAAAAAATCAACCCAATGTGTATGAGGAGCTACTATTAAAATAGACTTAGATAATTCAAAGTGGAATTTACCTTCAATTTTCCATCCTCTAATAACGAACATCCACCAAGTAAGTAATCGTTGCATAAATTATTAAATTGAAGATAGCTAAATTAAAACATACTCATGGTTATTATTGAGCTAATTTTTCTAATAAGCTAGCGTTATAATTAGCCTCCACTACATCTGAATGTACACGTATTAATTTAATTTTTGGAAGCTCAGTGTTTTGTGTATTCTTTTCATACCATTTATCGTAGTATTTTAACAAAATAGCAAAAGCTTCTTTTATCTCACCTTGTTCTAAATGTTGAAGGGCATTTTTTGTTTCTAAGCCTCCTAATCTTTTTTGAATTCTCTGGGTGGCTTCAAGTAAACTTTTTGTATCTAATTTTCCATAACCCTCCACGATAAACTTTAATCTTTCTTCAAAAGGAATCGTTAAAAAATAACAAGTACTTTTTCGCATTAGATGAAATAAGGTAGTAGGTATAATTACTTTTCCAATTCTTTGACTTTCATCTTCTAACCAAATACATTTTTTATTTTTATTAAGTTCAAATAATGTTTCAGCTAAAATATTTTCAAACATTTCTTGACTCGGTTGAGCGGGTTGTCCAATTGCGCCAAAAGCAGATCCCTTGTGGTGCGCGATAGCTTCTAAATCTATGACTGCATATTTTTTTTGTTGTAAAGCTTTTAATATTTCTGTTTTACCAGAACCTGTATATCCTCCCACTACATTTACATTGTAGTTTATATTAAATTGATCAAGTACCCAATTTCTATAGGCTTTATAGCCTCCATTTAATTGCATTACTTTGTAACCATATAGGTCTAAGAGCCATGCCACAGCAGCGCTGCGCATACCCCCCCTCCAACAATGAACATAAATGACGGGATGGCTATATTCGTTTTCTTTTTTTCTTGTTGCTATCCAATTTTCTACTAATTCAACCATGGACAGCATTTTATTTCCAAATAGGGGAAGACCGGCTTTAATAGCGGCTTCCCTACTTTGTTTTTTATAGGTGGTACCAATCATAGCACGCTGCTCATTGTCAAATAATGGAAGGTTTAGCGCCGAGGGTATATGAGCGTGCTCATATTCTGCAGGACTTCTCACATCAATGATGATAGCATTTCGTGCAGCAATAATAAATTCTTCTATATTAATTTTTTGAACTGCCATTGTCTAATGTTAACTTTTTTAAAGCATCTTCAATAGACGCCAAGGTGCAAGCTTTAAAAGGAGCGTTTTTAAATTCAAAACTGCTAGCTTCATGTAAGGCCAACTTTAAATTAAAATTTTCTTGTGAGTAACACATTGCCCAATTTTTTTCTTGCCATAGTTTTCCCAAATACATTTGTTCGGTTTGACCAGGCGTAGGAATAAAAATTAATTTTTTTTGAAAAGGAATTAGTTCCATTAAAGTGGTATAGCCGCCTCTACAAATAATAAATTGAGCTCGATTAATTTCTTTGACTAAGTCCTCCGCTTTCAAGTGTGCATATACTATTGCATTTTTATTTTTCTTAATAATTTTATTCGGTTCTTTATTAGAGGGAGTACCTGCTATAACCACAAATGGAATGTTTAATGTATTACCCGCATTCCATAATAAATTTTCAAGTAAACTTCTTTGTGGTTCTGGTCCAGAAACAATACCTAAAAATACAATCTCTTTATTATCACTACTTGTATTTTGTGCAATATCATTTTCTATAAGTCTAGATAAACAACCCATATACCACAAGGGTATACTGGGTTTATTTAATGGATTGGCTAAAATACCCGATAAATTATTTTCTGATTCAATATCAGGAATCCAACAAGCTTTAAATTTTTTCAACCATGCATATTGTAATTTTTGAAATAAGCGAGTGATAATTTCAAAATGCATTTGTAAGTTTAATTGATGGGTAATAAACACAGAGGGTACCGACTTGTGATAAAATCCAAAACGATTATCAGATATAATAATATCAAATTGAAATTCCTTTTGTTTTTTTTTCAACCACCAGTGTTCATATAGTATACTATAAATAATTTGGGGTAATTGAATCAATAAAATAAGTGGTAATATAAAGCCCCATTTAGCGTATTGTATTCTGTAGCCCCTGAGTTGTAAAAAAGTGGCTTGAGGGGCTGCTTCTTTTAAAATAGCTTCATGATAACCCTCGGTAGCAATATACACTTGGTAACCTAGTTTTTCGAATGCTTTTATGAGCGTGATACACCTAGTCGCGTGGCCAAGGCCCCAATCAATAGGGGAAATACAAATAGAAGCTTGTTTCATAAAACACTAATTTAGTCATATTTATACATGTATTAAATGTAAATTTGACTAGACCTCCTAAAATTATCTTTATGCCATTTTTATCCAAAGACAAATCTATAGCACTCTATGCTGCACTTGTTTCTTTTGGCACTTATGTTTTTGTGTTTGGTTTTAGAAAATCATTTACTGTCTGCACTTTTGATGGACTAAGTTTCGGTCCCATTGCGTATAAAACAGCTTTGGTGATAAGTCAAATGTTAGGCTATATGTTGGCTAAATTTTATGGCATTCAATTTATATCAGGACTTCAAAAAGTAAATAGATATAAAATAATATTTTTATTGACTGGTATTGCTTGGCTTGCTTGGTTATTATTTGCCTTAGTGCCTGCACCTTATAACGTAGTATTTTTATTTTTAAATGGATTTCCCTTGGGTATGTTATGGGGTGTCGTATTTTCATATGTTGAAGGACGAATGAGTACCGATTTTATTGGTGCAGCTTTAGCAGTAAGTTTTATCTTTTCTTCGGGTTGGGTAAAGTCGGTGGGAGCATGGTTAATTTCCCAATATGGCATTTCAGAATTTTGGGTGCCTTTTTGCACGGGTGTGGTTTTTGCTTTACCTCTTATTATATGTGTTTATGGTTTAGAAAAAGTACCGCCCCCTTCAGCAGAAGATGAATTACTTAGAACCAAACGAGTACCTATGACAGGCGTGGAGCGACAATTTTTATTGAAACAATATTTACCAGGAATTATTGCTTTTGTTTCTATTTATTTATTTGCCACTATATTTAGAGACATACGAGATAATTTTTCAGCAGATATGTGGAAAGAAATGGGCTATAATGCTAGACCTGCTATTTTTACTCAAACTGAAATACCCATCACTCTTTTTATTTTAATTATTATGGGAGCCGTGGTGCTTATTAAAAATAGTTTCAAAGCATTGATGGTAGCACATATTTTTATTTTGCTTGGCTTTATTATGGCAGGTATTTCAACTTATTATTTCGTACATCAATTATTAGATCCTTTCTGGTGGATGATTTGGGTGGGTCTTGGATTATATTTGGTGTATATACCTTTTAATTCTATTTTCTTTGATAGATTAATTGCTGCTTTTTCTATGAAAGGCAACGCGGGGTTTTTTATCTATGTTGCAGATTCGGTTGGTTATGTTGGAAGTGTAAGTGTTATGCTAGCCAAAGAAGGTATGAGCATGCATATAAAATGGACTCAATTTTTTTCACAAAGCGTTATGATACTTTCTTTGGTGGGCGCTTTTATTACCATTTATGCAATGTATTATTTTAGTAAGAAGTACAAAACAAATACAGCGGTATAATTATACAAGTACTTATTTTTCTAAACGTAAGATGACTCCATTAATACAATAGCGTAAACCCGTTGGTGGAGGGCCATCCTCAAATACATGTCCTAAATGAGCTTTACATTTACCGCATTCAACTTCTGTACGCTGCATACCATGTGAGTTATCGGGTAAATAAATAATAGAGCTTTTGGTAATGGGTTCGAAAAAACTAGGCCAACCACAGCCACTCTCAAATTTAGCGGTACTTTTAAAAAGTGGATTACCACAAGCAGCACAATGAAAAGTTCCAACTTCTTTGCTGGTTTCATAAGCACTACTAAAAGGCCTTTCAGTTCCTTTTTCTCTAGCAATTTGATAAACTTCGGGCGATAATACTTGTTTCCAAACACTATCAGGTAAAATTACTTTTTCTTTACTAGTAGTTGAATAGTACTTGTTTTGAAGGTTAGACATAGGTGCTTTATTTAAATTGTTATGAGCAGGCCCCTGCGAGCATGCTGCTGTGCTTAATAAGAGTAAACAACAAATTATTTTATACATAAAACTCGTTTCAATGATAAAAATACTAACAACTATTCTTGTTTTTTGTTTAAAGTCTTCTAAATTAAAACTATTGTTAAAAATTTCACTCAGTTCTGTATCTTTGACACAATAAAATAACATGTTTAATTTAATATTATTTGGCCCTCCGGGTAGTGGAAAAGGAACCCAAAGTGAGCATATCATTGAATCTTTTGGTTTACAGCATTTAAGCACTGGAAATTTATTAAGATCAGAAATTGCACATCAAACTGAATTAGGCATTGAGGCAAAGCGTTTAATGGATGCTGGACAATTGGTGCCAGATGCAGTAGTTATTGGTATGGTAAGAAATTTTATAGAAGCACATGCACAAGCAAGAGGTTTTTTATTTGATGGTTTTCCGCGCACCACCGCACAATGTATTGCTTTAGATGCTTTATTAAAAGAAAAAAACAATGAAATTAATATAGTATTAGCTTTAGAAGTGAGTGAAGAGGAATTAGTAAAACGATTATTAGGTCGCGGTTTAACTTCAGGAAGAAGCGATGATACCAATGAATCAGTTATACGCGCAAGAATTAAAGAGTATCATGATAAAACCACTGCAGTAGCTTCTTACTATGCACAATTTAATAAAGTGGTAGCTATTAAAGGCGAGGGAAGCGTAGAAAGTATTTATGCAGATTTGAAAAAAGAAATTGATAAAAGAATTTAAATATTCAAACCACCACAAGCGCTAATTACTTGTCCTGTGATATAACTACTTAAATCGCTTGCTAAAAATAAAGCGGTGTTCGCAATTTCTTCAGCTTTACCAAAACGTCCTAAAGGAATTTTATCTAAGAAAGCTTTTCCTGCCTCTCCCTCATTTAAATAATGAGTCATATCAGTTTCAACAAAACCTGGGGCTATCGCATTACATCTTATATTACGACTTCCTATTTCTAATGCAATAGATTTTGTAAAACCAATGATACCTGCTTTACTAGCGGCATAACTACTTTGTCCTGCATTACCACGAATACCTATAATGGAACTTATATTAATGATACTTCCGTTTTTAGCTTTCATCATAGGGCGTATTACTTGTTTTGTCATATTGTATACACTTTTCAAATTGGTATTCATTACTTCATCCCATTGCTCGGGTGTCATACGAAGTAATAAATTATCTTTTGAAATACCAGCGTTATTAATACAAATATCAATGGTTCCAAAATGACCAATCACATCATTAACTAAAGTTTCACATGCAACAAAATCGGCGGCATTTACTTTATACACTTTTGCTTTTACACCTAATTGTTCTATTTCATTTACTAAACTATTTGCTTTCTCTGTACTACTATCACTTACATAAGTAAAAGCAATATGACTTCCTTGTTCTGCTAATTTCAAGGCTATGGCAGCGCCAATGCCGCGTGTAGCTCCAGTGACAATAGAGACCTTACCTGTAAGTAGTTTCATAGTTACATTATTTATACAAAGATAACAAGATTGTAGTGTTCTAAGCTAAGTGTATTTTTTTTATCTCTTCAACATAAGTGCGTTCATTAGAAAGTCTAGGTACTTTATGTTGACCGCCCAGTTTCCCCTTTTGTTTTAACCATTGATGAAAACAACCCGATTTCACTGCAGTAATTTGAGGTAGGCTTAAAGCAATATTTTTATGCCTCTTGGCTTCATAGTCACTATTAGTTGCCTGTAAGTTTTTATCTAATAAAATAGTAAATGCTTCAAGATCTTTTGGATTTTCATCAAATTCAATCAACCATTCGTGTGCGCCTGTATTTATATCTGTCATAAATATAGGAGCTGCAGTATAATCTTTTATAGTAAGTCCCATAGCAGAACAGGTTTCACTAATTGCTTTATCACTATTGTCTGAAATAAGTTCTTCCCCAAAAGCATTAATAAATTGTTTTAATCGTCCACTTACTTTAATTCGAAAAGGGTGAATACTTACAAATTGAATAGTATCTCCTACTAAATAACGCCATAGCCCTCCATTGGTGCTTATTACCATAGCATAATTTTTTCCCAACGCTACTTTATTTAATCCATAAGTAATAGGATGTGGTTTTCCATATTCTTCAACGGGCATAAACTCATAAAAAATTCCATGTTGTAAGTAAAGTAACATGCCTTCCTGATCTATTCTATCTTGTGCTGCAAAAAAACCTTCACTTGCATTGTATATTTCTATGTAATTACAATGAGGGCCTATTATTTTTTTAAACTGATCTTTATAAGGAGTAAAAGAGACACCTCCGTGAATGTACAATTCAAAATTGGGCCAAACTTCTTTAATATTTTGCTTTCCCGTAATCGCTAAAATTCTTTTTAATAAAACCAAGGTCCAAGTAGGTACCCCTGCAATGGAAGTTACATCTTCATGAATAGTATGCTGTGCTAAACTTTCAATTTTATTTTCCCATTCATCCATTAAAGCAATAGCCAATTCAGGGGTGCGAATAAAGCCTGCCCAGAAAGGAGAATTTTGAAGTAGTACCGCGCTTAAATCTCCATACTGTATATCTTCTTTAATAGGATGCACCTGATGACTTCCTCCAATTATCAAAGACTTTCCTGTAAGTAAATCACTATCGGGCAATAGATGATAATAACTAGTAAGTACATCTTTAGATGCTTGAAAATGATTGTCTTCAATACTCTCTTTCGTGAGTGGAATAAATTTACTTTTATCACTGGTAGTACCACTGCTTTTTGCAAACCATTGTACAGGTGTGTTCCAAAGAACGCCTTCCTCTGCTTCTAATATTTTTTCTATATATGGCTTGAGGTCTTCATATTCATGAATAGGAACAGTGGCTTTGAATTTTCGAATGTCAAATATTTCTGTAAACTGATACTTTAAACCAAATTGAGTATATTGACCATGAGTGATTAAATCTTGTAATACTTCTCTTTGAGCTGCAATAGGGTCATTCATCCAATGTTCAATTTGCCCATAACGAAGGCGCGCTAATCTTGATAAGGCGGGACTAAATATTTTCATAGTAGGCTTATCTAACTTTCTGGCCCATTTCAATTATCCAATCTTTGCGTTTTAATTCAAAGTTGGTGCCAAGGTATAAACGACGCACTTGATCATCAGCAGCCAATTCTTCCGCTGAACCATGTTTAAATATTTTTCCTTCAATTAATAAGTAAGCTCTATCACAAATAGAAAGTGTTTCGTTTACATTATGATCTGTAATTAAAATACCAATATCTTTTAATTTTAATCGAGCTACTACCGATTGTATATCTTCTACAGCAATGGGATCTACACCTGCAAATGGTTCATCCAATAATATAAATTTAGGGTCTACTGCAAGCGCTCTCGCAATTTCAGTTCTTCTTCTTTCACCTCCACTTAAACTATCTCCATTATTATTTCTCACTTGATGTAAATTAAATTCATCTAATAAACTATCTAATTTGTACTCTCTTTCTGCTTTAGTAAGTTGAGTCATTTCTAAAACCGCCATAATATTGTCAGCTACAGTTAACTTTCTAAATACACTTGCTTCCTGTGGCAAATAGCCTAATCCCATCTGAGCTCTTTTATACATTGGTAGCTTGGTAATATCTTCTTCATTTAAATATACATGTCCTTCATCAGGAGCAATTAACCCCACTACCATATAAAAAGTAGTAGTCTTACCCGCACCATTAGGACCTAATAAACCTACAATCTCTCCTTGTTTTACAGAAATACTTACTTGATCCACTACTTTGCGGCCCTTGTATTGTTTAATGAGTTTTTGAGTATGTATAGCAAGATTCACAATAGAAATTTACACAAAAATAAGGGTAAATAGAGGTTTTCGACCTATCGCTTAATAATATTATCTATTTTTGCAAAGTAGTGTATTGCGTTAGGTTTCTATCTAGAGACAACCCAATCACTATTAAAGCAAATTCTATATGAAGGTTACGGAACATTTGGCGAAAGCCAAAGATACTTTAGTATCATTTGAGGTACTACCTCCTCTAAAAGGTAAAACCATTTCTTACATTTATGAACACTTAGATCCCTTGATGGAGTTCAAGCCTTCTTGGATTAATGTTACCTATCACAGAAGCGAAACTATCATTCGAAAAAAAGAAGATGGCACAGAAGAAAAAATTGATGTACGTAAACGTCCAGGGACAGTGGGTATTTGTGCTGCCATTATGAATCATTATAATGTAGACGCTGTACCTCATATTATATGTGGAGGATTTTCTAAAAGAGAAACAGAAGATGCTTTGATTGATTTACATTTTCTAGGCATTGATAATTTATTGGTATTAAGAGGAGACGCTGAAAAAAATCAAAAAACTTTTGTACCCGAACCCAATGGTAATAAACAAGCAATAGAATTATTACAGCAAGTCGTAGGACTGAATAAAGGAGAGTATTTAGATAAAGATATTGTAAACGGTAATAAAACCGATTTTTGTATAGGCGTATCAGGTTATCCAGAAAAACATTTTGAAGCACCTAGTATAGAATTTGATTTAGCTAGGGCTAAAGAAAAAGTAGATGCTGGCGCTGAGTATATAATGACTCAAATGTTTTTTGATAACAAAAAATATTTTGAATATGTAGATGCTTGTAGAAGTATAGGTATCACTGTTCCTATTATTCCAGGATTGAAACCTATTACAAATAAAAAGCAATTAACTATTTTGCCAAGCATTTTCTATGTTGATATTCCAACAAATTTAAAAAATGCAATGTTAGCTGCTACCAGTGATGAGGCTTGTGAAAAAGTAGGAACAGAATGGCTTATTGCTCAAAGTAAAGAATTAAAAGCAGCTGGTGTACCTGTTTTACATTATTATACTTTGGGTAAACCAAAAGTTATTAGAGATGTAGTAGCTGCTGTATTTTAGTTATTATTTTTTGGACCCCTTTGTATGGGCATTTTGTAAAAAATCATTAAACTGCTCCAAACTTAAATTTTTAGCAATAATTTTTTTATTGGCATCCAATAAATAAAAAGTAGGCGTTTTATAAACATCATATAGTTGACGAATAGTAGTGGGTAAACCTGCTTTTATTTCTTTATTTAAATCTTCTTCTGTTTGGTATGCGTGTATCCAAGTTTCTAAATGATTATCACGAATAAAATTTTTCCAAGCCTCTAATTCTTTAAAATTAATATTTACAGAAAATACCTTTACCTGTAACTCTTTCCAAGATGCTTTATAAAAAGAATCTAGTTTGGGTATTTCCACTTTGCAATGACTGCAAGTGGGGTCCCAAAATGCAAGAAAAGTATAAGGCGCTTTTATATCATAGAGTGAAATTTTTTTATTTTCGGGCGTGTTTACAATGAGGCTGGGAGCCGCTAAGCCCAATTGATTCGCCATCATACTATACGCCCTTTCTGTTATAGATTTTTTAGAAGCTTCGTTTAACAATACAGTATCTCCTTTTGCAAAGAAGTTTTGAAATAAGTGTAAGAATACTTTTTCTTGCCCCATAAATTCTGGACTAATATATTTATTAGTGAATTTAAAAAGTAAAAATGGATAAATTTCTTTACCTGTTTTAGCAACTGTTAACATGTACTGTAACTCTTCTATAATCGAATCAGGCTCGCGTGAAACATAATTTTTAAAATATTCATCTAGTTTATCTTCAAAAAAAGGAGTGCGAATTAATCGGTTATCATTAAAAACTACATTATCCCAGAAATGATTTTTTACATAATAATAAGGATATAGTGAATCTAATTTACCGTTTATAGTAGGTATTGCAGGAGCTTCTGGCCTTTGCATTACATTTAAAAAAAAGCTCGTCATTGATTTTGGATGCGTCTTAATTATATTCTCTCTGGCTGCTTTTACTTCTTTATCTTTCGATAAATATATTTCTTTGAAACGAGCAGAATCTTTTGCGTTGGTCGCCGATCTATAATTATTTTCAATTGTTTTTAATTGAGTTCCTAAATCATTTATAGATTTTGAGTACTCTTTAAAAATATCGTTTTCTTTAGAACCTATTATTTGAAAATTATTCAGAGATAAAGTATCTGCAATAATTTTAAAATGTTGAGACTCATCTACTAAAAAATCAAATAGAATAGAATATTTTGGAGAGACTACAAAATAAATACCAGGTGTTAATTTTGTTTTAGATTCAAAAACTCCTTCGCTTTGGGCATTTAATAAAGTGGAATCGGCCAAAACCCTATTTTTACCATAATTAGTTCCAATATAAATTTTAGTATTTTGATAGGGTTTTAAAACAATTTGTATAGAATGACCCATGGGTAAATTACTTGCAGGAGTAATAGATTTATTTTTTTGTGCAAAAATGCTAATAGGAAGGATGATTGCCGCGAAAAGAAGTGTTACTAAATTTTTCATTCAATTCCTTATTTTATTTCTTTTAAAACGTAGTAAAAATAGTAATATATATCATAAATATAATGCTTGCTTAGTACCTTTGTTGCCGTGAGAAAAACTAAACCAGCCCCTATAGTAGAAAAAGTATTAATTGAAGATTATGCTGCAGAGGGAAAGGCCTTAGCCAGAGTGAATGGAAAAGTTGTTTTTGTAGAAGGAGCAGTGCCTGGCGATGTTGTCGATATTCAGTTACAAAAAAACAAAGCCGACTGGGCGCAAGGGTATGTAAAAACTTTTCATTCTTATTCACCCATTAGAGTCACGCCTTTTTGCAGTCATTTTGGTGTTTGCGGAGGATGTCAATGGCAAATGCTTCCTTATGAACAACAATTGAACTACAAGCATAAACAAGTAGTAGATAATTTAACAAGAATTGCAAAAGTAAGTCTACCTCCTATCGCACCTATTCTGGGTGCGGATCAAACACAGGCATATAGAAATAAAGTGGAATACACTTTTGCTACAGAAAAATTTATTCCCTTTTCAGAATTTAAAGCCATGAAGTTGGTTGCTGATCATTCCACTTCTATAGCATCGGAAAAAATAGCGGGAGTGGCTGGATTTCATGCAAGAGGTTTTTTTGAAAAAGTAGTAGCTATTGATAGATGTTATTTGCAAGCGGAACCCACTAATGAATTAAGAAAAGCAGTGGAAGCATTTGCGATTGAACATCAAATGCCTTTTTATAATATTAAACAACATACGGGCTGGGTGCGTAATATGTTTATACGCAATACCACTACAGGAGAGTGGATGGTGAATATTATTTTAGGCTATGAAGACAAAGAAAAAAGAGAGGCCCTCTTACATAATTTATTAGCACTTTTTCCTCAGATCACCACTTTATTGTATACAATCAATACTAAACGTAACGATAGTATGCAGGATCTTGTACCCCAAGTGTATTCGGGTAGTGGATATATAACAGAATACTTAGAAGACTTCCAATTTAAGATTAGCCCTAAATCATTTTTTCAAACCAATTCAAAACAGGCAGAAAAATTATATCAGGTAACACGCGAATTTGCAGAACTCACCGGCAAAGAAATTCTATATGATTTGTATTGTGGAACCGGAAGTATTGGAATTTTTTGTAGTAAAAAGGCAAAAAAAATAATTGGAGTAGAAGTCGTGGAAGATGCTATAGCAGATGCTAAAATAAATGCTAGTTTGAATGAATTAACAGATACTGTTTTTTTTGCAGGAGATGTAATTAATATATGTGATGATAGTTTTTTTGAAACGCATGGTAAGCCAGATGTCATTATTACCGACCCTCCCCGAGCAGGAATGCATGAAAAACTTGTTAATAAGCTTTTGGCAATGGAAGCACCCATTATTGTGTATGTAAGTTGTAACCCAGCTACTCAAGCAAGAGACCTATCTTTATTAAATGAAAAGTATGCTGTGACAAAGATTCAACCCGTGGATATGTTCCCACATACACTTCATATAGAAAATGTAGTACAATTAAAAAGAAAAGACTTATTATAATATTTTACATAAAATATAAAGTATGACGCAATTTAGGCCCACCCGATTCGAAGTTCTACCCACTATTATAAAAAACTTATTAATTATTAATGGTTTAGTTTTTTTAGCACAAAATACCTTTGCTGGTCCTACCAGTAGTTTTTCTTTTGAAGACTATTTTGCTTTACATGCTTGGCAAAGTAATTTATATAAACCATGGCAATTAATAACTCATATGTTTTTACATGGCGATTTTGGACATATACTTGGAAATATGTTTGCGCTGTGGATGTTTGGCTCCATACTTGAAAATCTTTGGGGCCCTAAACGATTTTTACTTTTTTATATGTTATGTGGTCTAGGTGCTGCGGTTATTCATTTGGCTATTTTATCTTATCAATTAGTTCCTTTTGCAAATGAATACGAGCAATTATTCTTATTGAGTAAGACGAATGTACCTGGTTTTACGGATGCTGTTTTTAATTTCTCCGCTAAACATCATATCCCACTTACTCAAATACTTGCCGATAATAAAGTTAATTTATCTACACCAGGTATCGCTCCCTCCCTCATGGACTTAATTACTAGCTATTACCATAAATATATAGATACTGCTACATTAGGAGCTAGTGGAGCGGTGTTTGGAATTCTAATTGCATTCGTTTATTTATTTCCTAATACCTATATCTATATTTATTTTCTATTTCCCATTAAGGCTAAATGGCTAGGTATTTTATATTTTGGTTTTGAATTATATAAAGGCATTGAAAATTCAGCAGGTGATAATGTAGCAAGATGGGCCCATGTAGGTGGCGCCATTATAGGTTTTATATTAGTGTATATTTGGAAAAAGAAAGATTACACTTACTAATGGAAAACCAGACCAAGATGAAACCACTTATAGGAGCCGATAATAATGCTTTAATAGCAGTCTTATCTATCAATATGGTATTGTATGCTATTATTGGATTTTTGAAAGTAGTTTATTATTTAAATGGTACTCCTTTAGAACTGTTTTATACTCAAATAATGAGTCCAAGTATATTACACCCTAGTATAAGAGTTTTCACACATCAACCTTGGACATTATTTACTTATAGTTGGGTGCATGATGGCTTCTGGGTTTTATTCACTAATATGATGTGGCTAACTGCTTTTGGTTTTTTATTACAAGAGCAAGAGGCGAATAAACATATATTTCCCATTTATTTTTATGCAGGCATTGTAGCGGCTATTTTTTATGTATGTATAGGAGCTCCTCTCCCTATCATGGGAGCTCAAGTGGGAGTTATTGCCATTGCTATAGCTTCCGTTAGTTGGAATCCCCATTTTCGTATACTTAAAAATGTAGGAGGAGGAATACCAACTTGGATATTAACTTTATTATATGTTATAGGGCAATCACTTAGTATTCAAAAACCAAGTTTTGCCTTAATAATAAGTTATTTAATGGCAGCAGGTACTGGATTTCTTTATGTTCAATTATTAAATAGAGGAATTGATATTGGAAAATGGATGCATCGGTTTTTATATTTTTTAAATAATAGTCTTGCCCCCAAAAAATAAAGAGTAGTTATAAACTCTATAAGTATGGCAAAAAAATCTAAAGCAAGAAGTTTTGGGAAAAAAATAATTATTTATTTTAATCTAATAGTTTCTATATTATTATTATACCCTCTATTTTTTACACCCCCCACTTATATTTGGATCAACGGATTTTTAGCTTTGCTTGCACCTTATCTAATTGCCATTGAAATTCTATTAATCCTATTTTGGCTCATTGCAAAACCTTTATTAAGCATGCTACCGCTAATAACATTAGCGCTAGGAGGGCAGATCGTCTTGGTGTTATTTGCTTGGCATCCAGGCACTCCTTTTGCACAAAAAAAGAAAGATAATACTTTAAGAATTTTAAGTTGGAATGTAAAAGGATTTAATGGCATTATGCCTTCTAATAATTTAAAGTTACGCTCGGAAGATATGTCCTATTCTATTCAAAAATGGAATCCAGATATTATATGTTTACAAGAGTATAATACCAATGAAAGACCTAACGATATTGCCAATCATGCTATTTATTTTATAAAAAAATATCCCTATTATTTTTTTTCCAAAGATTTTCAAATTTCTCAAAACGATTATTATTCTGGTTGCATTCTATATTCAAAATATAAAATACTAAAAGCCGAACGTAAAGCTTTTTTGGGAGGAGAAAGTTTAATTAGTGCCACTATTTTAAAAGGAGACGACACACTTCAAATATTTACCACACACTTAGCTTCTTACAGATTCAAACAAAAAGATTTTGATGCTATGGACCAGACAAACGTGGCTAATTCCATTTCAATTAATGCAAAAAAAGGATTGTTAAGAAAAATGCGCACTGCATTTATGGAAAGAGCCATACAAGCCCAACTTGTAAAATCGGAATTAGAAAAAACAAATTATCCCGCTATAATCACTGGCGATTTTAACGATGTACCTAGTTCTTATACTTACAGCACTATAAAAGGAAATTGGCAGGATGCTTTTTTGAAAAAAGGATTCGGTATTGGCGCTTCGTATTTAGGGCTCTCACCCACTTTAAGAATTGACTATATTTTGGCTAATAGTGCGTGGGAAGTGAAGGGCTGGGAATCGGTAGATGAAAATTTGAGCGATCATCATATGATTATGGCCGATCTTGTTTTGAAGAAGTAGTTTCTTTTAAAGAAGTTGCAACTAATTAATTTAAAATAAAATATCTTTGAGGCAATACTTATTATGCCACTTAAACTATTCAATTCTCTTACTCGTCAAAAAGAAATTTTTGAACCATTGAATGCCCCTTATGTAGGCATGTATGTTTGTGGGCCTACTGTTAGCGGAGAAAGTCATTTAGGCCATGCGCGTCCTTTTATTACTTTTGATATTTTATTCAGGTATCTACTTCATTTAGGCTATAAAGTTCGCTATGTAAGAAATATAACTGATGCAGGTCATTTTGAAGAAGAAGGTAGAGCAGCAGAAGATAAAATTACTTCCAAAGCGCTCTTAGAGAAATTAGAACCCATGGAACTAGTGCAAAAGTATACACACTTATATCACTGGGCCATGGAGCAATTTAATAATTTACCACCCAGTATAGAACCTACTGCCACAGGACATATAGTTGAGCAAATTGAAATGATAAAAAAAATCATAGCTGATGGATTTGCTTATGAGGTTAATGGTTCTGTATATTTTGATGTATTAAAATATAATAAAGTCTATTCTTCCAAGCATCAACCTTATGGAATTTTAAGTGGAAGAAATGTGGAAGATCAATTAGATACCACAAGAGAATTAGATAATCAGGAGGAGAAAAAAAATAAGGTCGATTTTGCTTTATGGAAAAAAGCACCTACAGAGCATATTATGCGTTGGCAAAGCCCCTGGGGAGAGGGTTTTCCAGGCTGGCATATTGAATGCTCTGCCATGGCTACTAAATATTTAGGTAAACAATTTGATATACACGGCGGTGGTATGGACTTACAATTTCCTCATCATGAATGTGAAATTGCACAAAGTACAGTTACGAATCAGGCTATGCCAGCACGTTATTGGATACATAACAATATGATTACCATTAACGGCCGTAAAATGGGTAAGAGCTATAATAATGTGGTTAAACTTAGCGAATTATTCGAAGGTACTCATCCCCTATTAACTCAAGCGTATAGCCCAATGACTGTAAGATTTTTCATACTACAAAGTCAATATAGAGGAACTTTAGATTTTAGTAATGAAGCTTTACAAGCATCTGAAAAAGCGCTCAAAAGATTAATGGAGGCTTACGAATGGTTAAAAGCACAAAGTTTTTCTCAGAATATCAATGCCACGGATACTGCTTTAGATAAGCAACTTATTAGCTTAGTGAGTGAGCTAAGTGAATTTATGGAGGATGATTTAAATACTGCAAAAGTGGTTGCTAATTTATTTGAAATAGTTCCCCTGATAAATTCTTTGAAAGATAAACATATTGCAATAGATGCCATTGCAGGCACTACTTGGATAATGACTCAAACCCAGCTCAGTATTTACATTGAAAATATCTTAGGCTTAAAAGTAGAATCAGGAGCACAACAGACACAATTACACGGTGTGATTCAATTATTAATTGATATTCGTAAAGAAGCTAAATCACGTAAAGATTTTGCTACCAGTGATAAAATTAGAAATCAATTATTAACTATGGGTATTCAAATTAAGGACGAAAAAGACGGTCAAGTTAGCTACAGCCTTATTTAATTTTCAACATTAATGATCACAGTCATCTGCATGAGCATGATTGTGCACTCTGCATCGTAAATGATTATTCACGTGTGCTATAATTATAAAAAATGCAGCGGGAAACAATAATACCATTTCAATATTTCTACATATCATTCTACTTAGCATAAGTAAAATACCTAACGTAAATAAAATGATTGGCTTATAAGAATGGTGATGTTTTTTATACCCGTGGTATAATGAATAGGCACCAATGGCAAATGAAAGTAAAATCATACCTAGCTCAAACCGAGTATTATGCAAAATATTAATGCCTAATAAAGGTAAGCTGCTAAAAAATAAAGGTAACAAGGCACAATGGATAGCACAGGCTAGAGAGGCCCCAATACCAATCGCATCCCAATTCCATTTTTTAAACATAGTGTAAAGATAAATCAAATACCAAGAACACACATGTTTCAGCGTATTGCACAAGGTATAATGCTCTAAAATAATAGTACCTTTAGGGTCCTAAATGAAAGTCTGATGTCAAAAAAATTACTAACCTATATTATATTTTTCTCTCTTTTACTTGCAGGTTTTTACTATTTTCTATTCAGAGGTACTAATAATTGGAAAGTACAATTGCCTATTTTAAGTTATGTACAACCCTTTCATTTTACCAACCAGGATGGCCAAAATTTCAGTGATAAAGATTTGTTACATAAAGTCACAGTTGTTGAATATTTTTTTACTACTTGTAAAGGTATTTGCCCAAAGCTTAATACCCATATGAAAGATATTTATGCTGTTTATAAAAACGAACCCGACTTTCAAATTGTATCACATACTTGTAATCCAGGAACTGACTCGGCCTCAGTATTAAAAAAATATGCCGATTCTTTAGGTGTTGACACTCAAAAATGGATTTTTTTAACAGGTAGAAAGGATAGTTTGTATTTAATGGCGCGCAGCTCATATTTGTTAGATGATCCAAAAAATAATGTAGAAAAAATAGAGGATCAATTCATACATACACAATTTTTTGCTTTAGTGGATAGAGAAGGTAAAGTAAGGGGTAAAATTTATGATGGTTTGAAGACCTTGGAAATAGAACAATTAAAACAAGATATTTCCAAATTATTAAAAGATAAAAATTAGCCCATGATATTTGTAACTGGCGCTAGTGGCCTTGTGGGCTCTCATTTGATACAGTCTTTAGTTGCTAAAGATAAGTCTGTAAAAGCACTCTATCGTAAACAAATACCCAACTTTACTGGTGCTGAAAAAGTACAATGGGTTGCAGGAGATCTATTAGACTTGCCTGCATTGGAAGGAGCCATGGAGAATGTACAACAGGTGTATCATTGTGCTGCTATAGTTTCTTTCTCTGCTAAACAAGCAGAAGTAATGATAAAAGCAAATCAAGAAGGTACGGCAAATGTGGTGAATGTTTGTCTTGAAAAAAAAGTAGAAAAGTTGGTATTTGTAAGCTCAGTGGCTGCATTAGGTAGAATTAGAGAAGATGCTCCCATAGATGAAACTATGAATTGGACTCCTGAAACTAGTAATAGTATTTATGGTAAATCAAAATACTTGGCAGAAATGGAAGTTTGGAGAGGTATGGCTGAGGGTTTAAATATAGCTATAGTAAATCCAGTTATTATACTTGGAGCAGGAGATTGGAATAAGGGATCTTCTGAAATTTTTAAATCAAGTTATCATCAGTTTCCTTGGTATACCAATGGTATTAGTGGTTTTGTAGATGTATTGGATGTAGTAGAGGCTATGCAATTGCTTATGGATAGTGCTATAGTGGGTGAGCGTTTTATTATTAGCGCTGAAAACTTAAGTTATAAAACTGTATTTACAAAAATTGCAAATGCATTTCATAAAAAACCCCCTTCTAGAAAAGTGACTCCACTTTTAGCAGCCATAGTTTGGAGGTTAGAGGCCATTAAATCTTTATTTACTGGTAAAACTCCCTTACTTACTAAAGAGACAGCAGCAACAGCACAGGCCAAAGTGTATTTTAACAATGAAAAATTTTTAAAGACTTTTACTTCATTTAAGTATCGTAGTATTGCTGACACTATTAATAGAGTATGTCAAGAATTAACCCATTTACATCAGTTAAAGTAAATTTCAAATAACTTAAGCTTCTTAATCCATTATTTTTTTCCAAAGCGCTGGTATACGACGAATCCAAACCAACTCTCTTTTTTTAATAGAAGCGTCTTCTGCAGGAAATCCCATGTAAGTTTTATTACCCTCTATACTTGCTAAAACGGCTGCCTGTGATAGAATCACCGCATTCTCTCCAATGGTTAAAGTTTTATTGACTCCTGCTTGACCCCAAATGGTTACCCCCGATTTTATTTTTACTCCGCCAGCAATACCTACTTGGGCTGCAAATAAACAATTGGCCTCAATTTGGGTATCATGTCCAATGTGTACCATATTATCAATTTTGGTACCCATGCCAATAATAGTATCTCCACTTACCCCCCTATCTACAGTGCAACCAGCCCCCAGCTCAACTTTATTTTCAATAATGACTCTGCCACAGCTAAGCAGTTTTTTATACCAATTAGGACGATTCTTTTTTGAATTATAATAAAAGGCATCACTTCCAATAACCGTATTGGATTGAATAATTACATCGTCTCCAATGATAGTGTCGGCTAGTATCGTAACATTGGGATATATCACGCAATTTTTTCCTATGACTACATTGGCACCAATAAATACATGAGGCATTACAATGGTATCTTTACCAATTATAGCAGTTTCATGAATGGCTTTATTACTTATGACTAATGGTTTAAAATGCTGAACAATTTTTATATAAGCATCAAATGGGTCTTCACAATATAACAAGGCCTTACCTGAAGGTATTTTTACTTCTTTATTATTAATTATGATACAAGTAGCCGCACTATTTAAACAAGTATCATAATATTTAGGATGATCTACAAATACGATATCTCCGAATTCCACTTGATGAATTTCATTTATTCCTGTAATTTCTAAAGAGGAGTTACCTATTAATTCAGAAGAAGTTAGCGTTGCTAACCATTTAACCGAAACGGGTGCAGATAGCTTCATAAGGATGATTTTTGGCCTAAATCAAAGGTAATGAGGCTTTTTTGTAAAAAAATTTTTTTCACGAATTTCTATATAAAAATATCGTCTCATTTTGGTTATGAATAAGTAATAATAATAAAATGATTCAAACTATTTATTCATTTTTAAATATTATAAAACCCTTTATTCATAAGTGTTTCAGCGCATAAAAATTTTAAAACTATTTTATAAATTTATTTTTTTAAGCAATTTATTTAGCATAAAATTTATTTTATCTAAGTTCAATTAATTGCCTAATTGTGGATAACGTCAAAAAATTTGTTTAAAATATTTTTTGAATTAGAAAAAAGTATATTTAATATTGTGAAGGGAATTTAATTCCCGTACTTACTAACCCATCTATATACGAGGTCCTCTTGAGCAATCAGGGGGACTTTGTTGTTTTAGAAATATATCATCCTCTAGTATTTCAATTTTATTTTTATTCTGCTTTATGTATTAATACTACTACCCATACTATGACTTAGATCCTATTTTAAATGTACCTAACAATTGTAAACTAAATAAAGGCTTCTTTCGTTAATTGAGCGCTAAGTTTTACTTTTGTATTAATAATCTATTATCCATGAGTCAATCCTTATCAGAGCAGGAAATTATAAGAAGAGAAAAACTGCAGCATCTAGCTAAGGCGGGTATTAATGCTTATCCCGCTTCACTATATCCCGTATCACATTATTCTAGTGATATTAAAGAAAAATACAGCGAAGAGCATAAGGAAGCATTTGCAGCTGTTTGTGTGGCTGGAAGAGTGATGAGTGTGAACGATAAGGGTAAGGTATTGTTTGTAAAAATTCAAGATGATAAGGGTATTTTGCAGCTTTATATAAAAAGAGATGAAATTTGCCCTGGGGAAGATAAGTCTTATTGGGAGGCCATCACTAAAAACGGTTTAGATTTAGGGGATATTATTGGATCTACTGGCTATGTCTTTATTACTAAAACTGGAGAAATATCGGTTCATTCTAATACGATTACTTTATTAGCTAAATCATTAAAACCTCTTCCTGTTGTTAAAAGAGATGAAGAGGGTAATGTTTTTGATGCCGTCACCGATCCTGAATTTAGATATCGTCAACGTTATGCCGATTTAATCATTAATCCATCTGTAAAAGAAACTTTTGTTAAGCGTACTCTACTTGTTAATACAATTCGAGAATTCTTAAATAGTCGAGGTGCTTTAGAAGTGGATACTCCCGTTCTTCAATCTATTCCAGGAGGTGCTGCAGCAAGACCTTTTATCACACATCATAATGCCTTGGATGTGCCTTTTTATTTACGTATTGCCAATGAATTATATTTAAAAAGATTAATTGTGGGTGGCTTTGAATGGGTGTATGAGTTTAGTAGAAACTTTAGAAACGAAGGGATGGATAGAACACATAATCCGGAGTTTACAGTGTTAGAATGGTATACCGCCTATAAAGACTACTTGTGGATGATGGAAATTACAGAGCAGCTATTTGAAAAAATAGCCCTCACTTTACATGGCACTACTGAATTAAAAGTAGGAGATAAAACTATAAATTTTAAAGCACCCTATAGACGAATTAGTATTATTGAAGCGATACAAGAAAATACAGGTATTGATATTACCGGTATGGATGAAGCAGCATTAAGAGAAGTTTGTAAAAAATTACGTATTGAAGTAGCTCCTACTATAGGTAAGGGTAAATTAATTGATGAAATATTTGGATCTACGAGTGAGCCCAAATACATTCAACCTACTTTTATAATTGACTATCCCATTGAAATGAGCCCCCTTACTAAAAAGCATCGTAGCAAGGAAGGCCTTGTGGAAAGATTTGAATTGATGGTAAATGGTAAAGAGCTAGCTAACGCGTACACTGAGTTAAACGATCCAATTGATCAACGCAAACGTTTTGAAGAACAATTAGCTTTAATGGAGCGTGGCGATGATGAAGCAATGTTTATTGACCACGATTTTTTAAGAGCATTAGAATATGGAATGCCACCTACTTCGGGAATTGGTATTGGTATAGATAGATTATGTATGATGATGCTCAATCAACCTTCTATACAAGATGTACTGTTTTTCCCTCAAATGCGCCCGGAGAATAATGAATAAAAGCTTGCTTTTTTAAGCTTTTATTCATTAAGTTACTTTCACTATTACTAGTCACGATAATTCAAAGCTGGTTTACGATCGCCCAATAATGCTTTGTAATTATAGTTACCTTTTGCTTTGTTAAATTCTTCAGTAGCTGTTTTTATAATACTTGTATTAGTCATTAAATCAATAGCAGTAAGTGCCATCGTTTTACTTGCTACTAGCATTCCCTTAGTACCTATTTCTGTTCCTCCACATGCCACTGCTTGCCAACTATGAGCAGGTGTGCCTGGTATCCAAGTGGCAGCGCTTAAACCTACAGTGGGTATAGCATAACTAACATCTCCAACATCAGTAGAAGCCTCTCCAATAGTTTCTGTACTTTTTAAAGGCTTAATAGAAGCAGCTTCTTCTAAGGGAGGGGCTGTATTAAAAAAGCTAGTTTGTAATTTTTTTCCAAATGCTTTTTCTTCTTCTGTATAAGTGACGCCTCCCACTTTTTCTAAATTACTTTGCATAACAGCTGCAAGGGTTTTGTTGATCAGTAAATCGTGTGTGCCACCAATAATTTCAAATTTCATAGTAGTACCAGTACCCAAAGCAGCACCCTCTGCCGCTTTTTCTACCCTATCAAAAATTTCAGCCACTTCTTTACGTTTTGGATGACGTACATAATAATATACTTCTGCAAAATCTGGTACCACATTCGGCGCCTTTCCTCCACTTGTTATAATATAATGTATTCTTGTTTCTTGAGGTACGTGCTCTCGCATCATATTTACCATATTGTCCATGGCTTCCACTGCATCTAAAGCAGAACGCCCTTGTTCTGGTGAAGCTGCCGCATGAGCCGATACTCCATAAAATCTAAATTTTGCCGATTTATTAGCAATCGCACTTGACATAGTTACTTCATTAGAATTGCCTGGGTGCCAATGAATCACAGCATCAACTCCATTGAATAAACCAGCACGAACCATATATACTTTTCCACTTCCACCTTCCTCTGCAGGACATCCATATACTTTAATGGTTCCTTTTAATTTTCCTTCAGCAATTAACTGTTTTATAGCAATGCCTGCACTCACAGAAGCAGTACCAAATAAATGATGACCACAACCATGCCCTGCATTTTTACCTGCTATTGGATTTTTTTGAGGACTATTTGTTTGAGCCAATCCTGGAAGTGCATCGTATTCTGCTAAAATTCCAATTACGGGAGAACCACTACCATAAGTGGCTACAAAGGCAGTAGGTATTTCAGCAACACCTGTTTCTACGCTGAAGCCAGCAGCTTTTAAATTGGCTACATGTAATGCAGCACTTTTATTTTCTTTATAACCTACTTCTGCAAATTCCCAAATTTGTAAAGCCGTTTTTTTATCTGTATCATAGGCGTTATTTAAAGCTGTTAATGCAGCTTCTTTGTTGGTATTTAATTGTTGTGTAGCTGGATCTACTTTATTTTTTTTCTGTGCTATTACTTGTAAGCTCATTAACACCAAGACCAACATAAAAATTTTTTTCATATTTGTTTCTTTAATTTGAAATAAAAAATGTTTTTAAAATTTTATAAAAATAAATCATAAAATAATTGAGCACCCGGAACTACTGAATAATGAGCTAAATTGGTAATTCCTTCTGCAGCGAGTACCTCTTCATCAATAAATAATTTTCCGGTGTATGCTAAGTTTTCTTTACTTAAAATATAGAAAGCTGCATCTGCAATAATATCTGGAGTTCTGCTCATATTGGCTAATGCCTGACCTCCTAATAAATTACGAACTGCAGCAGTGTCTATGGTAGTTCTTGGCCATAGAGCATTACAAGCAATATTATCTTCTTTAAATTCTTCCGCCCAACCCAAAGTCATCATACTCATGTTGTATTTTGAAATGGTATAAGCCACGTGTGGTCCTAACCATTTAGGAGCTAAGTTAATAGGTGGAGATAAAGTTAAAATATGTGCATGTGATGATTTTCTTAAATAAGGTAAACTATGTTGTACCATTAAAAAGGTACCACGTACATTAATGCTATGCATTAAATCAAATCTTTTACTTGGAGTACTTGCAGTATCGGTTAATTGAATAGCACTAGCATTATTTACAAGAATATCTATACCCCCAAATGTGTCCACCGCTTTTTGAACAGCAGCAATTATTTGAGCCTCGTCTCTTATATCTACTTGAATGGCTAAAGCTTTTACACCTAAAGCTTCCACTTCAGCAGCGGCAGTGTAAATAGTTCCTCCTAGGCGAGGATCTTCTTCAATGGATTTTGCAGCAATTACAATATTGGCACCTGCAGAAGCTAATTTTAATGCAATTGCTTTTCCAATTCCCCTACTACCACCAGTAATAAAAGCGGTTTTACCTTTTAGTACCATACTTATTTATTTTAAAAAATTTCTAATTATTTTTTCTGCCTCAGTACAAGCCAATGATAAATCATTATTTTGTATAACTATATTAAACGCATGACTAAAACTAATTTCATAAGCGGCTTTGTCTAATCGCATTTGAATATTTTCTGCCGACTCAGTATTTCTGTTTTCTAATCTTTTTTTTAACACTTCTATAGAAGGAGGCATTATAAAAATGGATAAACATTTTTCTGCTAATTGTTTTTGAACATTTATGGCACCTTTCACATCAATATCTAAGACGGGAACCTTTCCTTGTTCCCAAATGCGCTGTAATTCCGATTTCAAGGTACCATAATAAACGCCTTTGTATACCATCTCGTATTCTAAAAATTCATTTTTATAAATAGCTCCTTCAAAAGCAGCTAAAGAAATAAAATGATATTCAACGCCCTCTTTTTCATTGCCCCTGGGCGCACGTGTTGTGGCTGAAACTGAAAAAGATAGTTCAGGAATTTGTTGTAATAAAAATTTGGCAATAGATGTTTTTCCTGCACCAGAGGGGGCTGTTAAAATAATTACTTTTTCTTGGTTTGGGGACATCCTTATTAATTTAGAAAGTTGACTTTTCCTCGCTCTAAATTACACAAATACTACCTAAATAAATAATTATACTAGAAGCTAACAAAATCTAATTATGGCGTATATTTAGCAGTAGAAAAAAATTATTTAATTAATTTATAGTCTTATGCAAAAACAATTTTTTACGTATTTACTAATGCTGCTTGTATTTGTTGCACAAGCACAAAAGCCTGTTGAGGATAAAAATTCTAGTTTTAAAAGAGAGCTTTCCTTAGAAACGAAAACAGAGAATAAAGGGGAGGTCACGGTTAAAGGACAAAAAATACCTTACAAAGTAGTAGCAGGAACTATGCCTGTTTGGGATGAGGATGGAAAAGCTATTGCTGGTTTGTTCTATGTGTATTATGAGAGAACCGATATTACCAATAAAGATGAGCGCCCTTTAGTGATTTCATTTAACGGTGGGCCTGGTACTGCTAGTGTGTGGATGCACTTGGGTTATACGAGCCCTAGAAAACTAAAAATTGATGATGAGGGATATCCCATTCAGCCTTATGGTTTTGAAGAAAATCCTAATTCAATTATTGATGCAGCAGACATTGTGTATATCGATCCAGTAAATACTGGCTTCTCTCGTATTTTAGATAAATCGGTGCCTACTTCAAAATTTTTTGGAGTGAATGCCGATGTAAAATATTTAGCAGATTGGATTAATACTTTTGTAGGAAGACATAAACGTTGGGCTTCTCCTAAGTTTTTGATAGGAGAAAGTTATGGAACCACACGCGTATCTGGTTTGTCTTTAGAGTTACAAAACAGACATTGGATGTATTTGAATGGAGTAATATTAGTCTCACCCACCGATTTAGGAATTAAGCGTGATGGACCTGCCAGTGCAGCTTTAAGAGTTCCATATATGGCCGCCACTGCTTGGTATCATAAAAAATTACCTAGCGATTTACAATCTAAAGACTTGACCGCTTATTTACCAGAAGTAGAAACTTTTACAGTCAATGAATTAATGCCTGCTATTGCACAAGGAGGTGCGTTGAATGCAGATAAGAAAAAAGAAATGATCAAAAAATTAGCTCGTTACATTGGTATAAGTGAAACGGAAGTAGCTCGCTATAGTATGACCATTCCTTTTGATTATTTCTGGAAAGAACTTTTAAGAGACAAAGGAAAAACAGTAGGTCGTTTAGATTCAAGATATATTGGTATGGATAAGTTAGATGCAGGAATTAATCCAGATTATAATTCAGAGCTTACTTCTTGGGAACACTCTTTCACACCTGCCATTAATATGTATTTAAGAGATGAATTGGGATACAAGACCGATTTAAACTATTATATATTTGGCCCTACTTTCCCTTGGGATAATACTAATAACCATACTGGAGACGACTTACGTCAAGCAATGATGCAAAACCCCTATTTACATCTATTAGTGCAATCAGGATACTACGATGGGGCTTGTGATTATTTCAATGCTAAATATAATATGTGGCAAATGGATCCTGCTGGAAAAATTCAAGATAGAATGTTTTGGGAAGGTTATCGCAGTGGACATATGATGTATTTACGTAAAGAAGATTTATCTACTAGCAATGATCATTTAAGAGCATTTATTAAAAAAAGTATACCAAAACTTGGCACGCCTGCCAAGTTTTGAATAATTAGATAGAAAATTAAAAAAGAGCGATTATGAAAATTCGCTCTTTTTTAATTTAGGTCTTGGCACGCCTGCCAAGTTTTGAATAATTAGATAGAAATTTTTTTTAATTCTTTTCTAAAAACGTTTTTTGAAATTACGGTTATTATTTTTGCGACCACCGCGATTATTACTTCTATTTCCTTGCCAACGACTACCTGCTGGTCGGTATTCGTCTCTTTCATAATTTTGATTACGATGTTTGATAAAAGGAGTGTTACTAAATTCAAGTTGACCACCTGTTATGGCATTTAACTCTCCTCTAATGGTATCGTCTTGTACTAGTTCTTTATGCCAGTTACTATAAGCTAGTTTCATATAATGGGCAATAGCGTGAGCAAAACCTGCTTTTTTCTCTTGGTCTTGTTCGGCCATAGCTTTATCAATGACTAATTCTAAGTTTTTACCTAAATGGGCATATTTAATTTTTCGCTTAGGATAAGCAATTGGATCTGGCTTTCTTTTATAAGTGTCTTTGGTTGGAATAGGATAAGGGCTATCCACGTCCAATTGAAAATTACTCATAAAAAACAGGTGATCCCATAATTTATGCTTGTAGTCTTCGATATTTTTAAGTTGGGGGTTTAAAAAGCCCATTAGTTCAATCACTACTTGAGCTTGCTCCTGTCTTTTGGCACGATCTTCAATGGTCATCAAATAATCTACCATTTTATGAATGTGGCGTCCATATTCTCTCATCCCCATTAAGCTTCTTGATGTATTGTATTCCATGTATTTATCCATTCTCGAGTAACAAATGTAAGGATTTATTTTATCTTCGTAGCATGGAGGCACTTGTACAGCAAATAGAAACTATTACCAGAGAAATTCAAAACACGCAAGCCAAGACTAGCGCTGAAGTGGAAGCTTTTAGAATTAAATACTTGGGAACCAAAGGTTTGGTAAAAAACATGATGGGTGAGATGAAATCGGTACCCCCTGAACAGAAAAAAGAATTTGGACAAATCTTAAATGCATTTAAGTTAGCTGCTGAAGAAAAATTAGAACAACTACTTGCTACTATTAGCGATACTAACACCATAGATTCTTCAATAGATATAAGTTTGCCAGGAGACGAATTTACAGTGGGTACAAGACATCCATTGAATTTAGTACGTAATCAAATTGTTTCTATTTTTAAAAGATTAGGATTTGCAGTTGCTGAAGGTCCAGAGATAGAAGATGATTGGCATAATTTCGGAGCCATGAATTTACCCGAGGATCATCCTGCACGCGATATGCAAGACACTTTTTATGTGCAAACTGCTACAGAGCAAAATGCTTCATGGTTATTAAGAACCCATACTTCTAGTGTGCAAGCGCGGGTAATGGAAACAGAAAAACCTCCCATTAGAGTAATTTGCCCTGGGCGTGTTTATCGCAATGAAACAATATCAGCAAGGGCGCATTGTTTTTTTCATCAAGTGGAAGGATTATACATAGATGAAAATGTAAGCTTTGCCGATTTAAAACAAACGCTTTATTTTTTCGTACAAGAAATGTTTGGTAAAGAAGTGAAGGTAAGATTCCGCCCAAGTTATTTTCCTTTTACTGAGCCAAGTGCTGAAATGGATATTAGTTGTCAAATATGTAGCGGTAAGGGATGTAATATATGTAAACATAGTGGATGGGTAGAAATTTTAGGCAGTGGTATGGTACATCCTAATGTGTTAAAGAACTTCAATATTGATCCCGAAAAATATACTGGTTTTGCATTTGGTATGGGAGTGGAAAGAATTGCTCAATTAAAATACCAAGTAAACGATTTACGCTTATACTCTCAAAATGATTTGCGCTTTTTGCAACAATTTAAGAGTGTCTGATAATTATATATGTTACATAACACCAAGGGAATCGTTTTACGTGTCACAAAATATGGTGACACGAGTATTATTATGACTGCCTATACAGAACTTTTTGGTGTACAACAATACATTGTAAAAGGAGTAAGGGCGAGTAGTAAAAAAGGAGCTACCAAAAGTGTGTTTTATCAACCTGCCGCCATTTTACAAATGGAAGTTTACCATTCACCTATGAAGCAATTACAAATGGTGAAGGAGGTAAGCTGGGATTTTATTTATCAAAATATATATTCAGACATACTAAGAAGTGCGGTAGCTACTTATATTGTAGAAGTTTTACAACAAACCACACAACCCGAGCCACATCCAGAATTATTTTATTTAATAGAAGACACATTTAAACAATTAGATAAAGGGGGCCCCGGTTTGGTAAGTAATTTACCCATTTATTTTTTAATTCATTTAAGTCAAACGATGGGCTTTGGTTTACAAGGAAAATATGGTGCACAGACTCCCATTTTAGATGTACGAGAGGGACAATTTGTTGCAAACACTCCTTCACATCCTTATTTTTTAGAAGCTTTAGAGGCACAAACCGCTTCTCATTTTTTAGAAGTACAATTCTATAATGATTTAGAATCAATTCAATTAAGTGGCCTTCAAAGAAAAAAAATATTGGAACTTTTTCAGCTTTCGCTGAGTTGGCATTATAAAAAATTTAATGAAATAAAGTCACTTCCAATTTTACAAGAAGTTTTAAGATAAAATATAGAATATGAAAATTAAGATATTAATTTTTCTTTTGGTATCCTTCGTTTTTACTATAACCCATGCTCAAATAAATAAGTCAATGTCAAAACAATTTACTTTCGACTATCAAGCACATCGTGGAGGGCGTGGCCTCATGCCTGAAAACACCATTGCTGCTATGTTATCGGTAATGGATAATGAAAAAGTTACTACGTTAGAAATGGATTTAGCTATTACTAAGGATAAACAAGTAGTGGTTTCGCACGATCCTATATTAAATCCTCTTATAACTACTCAACCCGATGGCACTTTTATAAAAGCAGATGCCATTAATCAAAATATTATCTATCAAATGGATTATGCCCATTTAAAAAAATTTGATGTTGGCTTAAAACCACATCCTGGTTTTCCAAGTCAAAAGAAATTAGCAGTTTTTATTCCAACACTGGCAAGTTTAATTGATAGTGTAGAAATAAAAACTATTAGCACGGGTAGAAAAATGAATTATAATATTGAGATTAAATCTATAGAAGGTAAAGATGCTATTGAACATCCTGGTCCTGAAGAATTTGTTGAGTTAGTAGTAAGTATCATTACTCAAAAAAATATAGTGGATAGAACAAGCATTCAAAGTTTTGATGTAAGACCTCTTCGTGTATTGCATGAAAAATATCCTTTTATTAAAACTTCTTATTTAGTATTTGGACCCGATGTTGTTCAGGTAGAAAAGCAAATAGCTTTACTTGGTTTTCAGCCAACCATTTATAGCCCTGAATATAAATTTGTAAATAAAGCAATGATAGATTATTGTCATCAAAAAAATATACTAGTCATACCTTGGACCGTGAACACAAAAAATGAAATCAATGCTTTAATTGAATTACAGGTAGATGGTATTATTACAGATTATCCTAATTTGTATTAAATTAATCTTCTAACATTACTTGTTTTTAAAATTTCTCCACTTACATCAATTCCTTCTATTAAAACAACACCAGGCTTTTTGCCTTTTTCAAAACTTCCAATAGTAGATTCCATTTGTAAAGCGCGTGCACCGTTAATAGTAGCCCAGCCAAGAATTTCAGCAAGAGGAATGGATGAAAAATGTTTTTGAATGGTTTTTATTTCATCTATGATACTTAATGACCAGTTGCTTGCATAGCTATCTGTACCTAAAACAATAGTAGCGTTTTGTGATCTCAATAAATCAATAGGAGGTAAAGTTTTTTCAATATACCAATTAGCGTTGGGACATAAACACCAAAAACTATTGGGCATTTCCTTTTGAACAGCTTGTATATCTTCTTTACTTGTAAAACTATTGTGGACTAGAATACTTCGGGCGGCTTTTTTAAAATAAGGTAATACCGATTGTAAGCTACTCAGCCCAGTGGGTTCGAAAAAATCCAAAGACACTTTAGTTCTCTCATACATACTTAAAAAAGATCCCGATTTTTTTTCAAAGAATTCATTTTCATCCTTCGTTTCTTGGTTATGCATGCTAATGGTATTGGAACCAAAATAGTTGGTTAATAATTTCCATAAATTAAAACTTACGGAATAGGGAGCATGAGGTACTAAAGCTGCTCTAATACATTTGTCTTGAAAAGTATCTTGCATGTGAACCCCTGCTTTTACTTTATCATAAGCGCGAGTGGGATCTAAATCATATAATTCAATAAAACAATAATAAGCAAGTCTATATTTTTCTTTTATAGAAAGCGTATCAAGAGTATTACAAATATCTCCCACTGCAACAATTCCACCCTTATACATTTCTTCTTCTGCTTGTTCAATGGCTTCTTCTATGATTGTTTCATCTGTTTTTCTTAGTGCTACCACTTGTTTTACAAATTCTTGTAGACCCACATAGGCATCAATCATTCCTTTCATATGAGACAATTCCAAATGACAATGAGCGTTTATAAATCCTGGTGTGAGTATACCTTCAAAATTTTGCACTTCTTCACCTGCTTCTTCCACCTCTACCAATGCCTCAACGGTCCCATCTTTTTGTGTGATTAAAACCAGCTGGTTATCTAAAAGCTCGGTTCCTGTAAAAATTTGTGAGGCTTGAAATTTTTGATACATATATATATGTCACTATTTGCTTTGCTTTTACTTAAAAATAGGCCAGAATAGCCAAAATAACCCTTAATTAACCTCAAAAATTGAAAATTTATAGTTTTTTAATTTTATAACTTCTTCATTATCAGCTATTTTTTAGTATCATATTTTTAATTATGCAAAATTATTATTGATTATCAATTAATTGTAAAGATACGATAAAAAAACAATGCCTTATTTATTGGGAAAACTCAAATTCCACACGTACCTTCGCCCTCCCTTATAAATAGGGAATATTTTATGGCTGACGGGATAGCGCAGCCTCATTTAAACAAAAGATATATGAGTAAACTACATTTCACCACGAAGCACGCCAACGCGGCTACCGTTAAACATGGCTGGTACATTGTTGA
>CAZWTV010000004.1:0-33434 GCA_964637225.1 uncultured Sediminibacterium sp. | reverse complement strand
TTGTAAACTCTTGCGGTGATGCAAAAAAAGATGAATTAATTTTAACAAAGCGACTTGGTAAAAATCATGATTAATGAAAACATCACACTCGCTTTTGAAAATTGTAAATTAGAACAAAGACCAGCTCTTCTCACCTATATTGTTGCAGGTGATAGTAACAAAAAAATGACTTTAGATATTTTAAAATCAATTTCACCTCATGTCGATATTTGTGAAATTGGAATACCGCACAACACTCCTGTTGCAGATGGTAAACAAATTCAAAACAGTTCCTATCGCGCTTTAAAAAACGGAATAAAATTAAATGATGTATTTGAAATTGTTAAAAATTTTAAAAAAACAGAACTTTCAAAACCCACCATCTTGATGGGCTATTACAATCAAATCCTTCAATACGGTGAAAATAAATTCTTACAAAGATGCAAAAACGCAAGTGTGGATGGGCTTATTGTGGTGGATCTACCCTTTCCAGAAAATAAAAATTTTGCTGAAAAATGTAAAAAATATCACATCAGTTTTGTACAGCTTATCGCTCCAACAACATCAAATGAGCGAATGAAACAGATTATAAAACACTCGCACGACATGATTTATTACATTTCCATGTTATCAACCACGGGTGGGAAACTAAAAGTCACACCGAAGAAAATATTAAATAATTATTTTAAAATATAGAAAAATATTAATAAAATTGTAAATAATTTAAAAATATATAAAAATGCAACCTAAAACCACCTCGAAATTAGATATTGATAAAAATTTGGATAAACTGGATTTGCAAATTATTCAAGCTATGATGCAGGATGCAGAAATTTCTTATGCCGATTTGGGTAAAGAATTCTTTGTTTCTGGTGGTACGATTCACGTGCGTATAAAAAAATTAGAGGAGCTGGGAATTGTGCAAGGTAAGCGCTTGGCAGTAGATTTGAAGCTGTTGGGTTATGACATCATTGCATTTATAGGCATTTACTTGGAAAAAAGTTCAATGTATGACGCTGTAGCTTTGGCTTTGAAAAATATTCCACAAGTAGTTCGTGTAAATTATACAACAGGCAATTATAGTATGTTTGTTGAAATTGTGTGTAAAGACATTCAACAACTTCGTTATGTCTTACACGATGAACTTCAAAAAATTAAAGGTATAGAGCGAACTGAAACCTTAATTTCATTGGAGGAAAGTTTTTCTCGTAATGTGAAAATAGTTTAAGATTTCATTTGTAAATTACATCAAACCTACGCTTATGAAACCCTGTAATTCTCATGATGGCAGAAGGGGCTTTTTAAAAAAATCTGTATCTATTGCAGCCTTATATTTAACGCCAACAAATTTAGTAAAAGCTTTTGCTGTAGACTCGGTAATTCCTATACCTATTGCCAAAGAAAAATTAACTATTACTATTAATGGTAAATTATTAAATCTTGAAATTGACGCAAGAACAACACTGCTCAATTTATTAAGAGAGAATTTAAATTATACTGGTACTAAAAAAGGGTGTGAAATGGGACAATGTGGAGCATGCACTATTCACATCAATGGGAAAAGAACAAAGTCTTGTATCCAATTAGCATTAAATAACCAAAATAATAAAATTACTACAATTGAAGGCTTAAGTCATGACGATCAATTACATCCAATGCAAGCTGCATTTTTAAAGAATGATGCTTTTCAATGTGGTTATTGCACCAGCGGTCAAATTATGTCAGCAGTTACTTGTGTGAGAGAAGGTAATGCTAAAACAAGAAAAAGTATTCAAACTTATATGGATACCAATATTTGTAGATGCGGTGCTTATCAAAATATTGTAGATGCTATTGAAGAAGTAGCAAAGTCTGGTGTTAAAATTTAACTCTTTCAATTCAATAATATGAAATCAAATAATAATACTTTATTCTGGGAAGATGAACGTGTTGATGGTGCAGACAAAGTAACTGGTAAAGCAAAATATACTGCAGAACATAGTTTACCTAATATGGCTTATGCAGTTTTTGTTACTAGTACTATTGCCAAAGGAACCATTAAAAGTTTAGATGCAAGTAAGGCGCTAACCCTGCCAGGCATTTTAGACATCATTTACTTTGAAAATTGCCCTGCTGTGCCTGGGTATAATCCCAATGCAGATCAAAGACCCAAAAATGTTTCAGAATGGAGAGGATATAAAGTTTTGTATGATAATAAAGTACGTTTTTACGGTCAACCTATTGCTTTAATTATTGCTGATAGTTTTGAAAATGCAAATGCTGCTATTCGTATGGTAAAAGCTGAATATGAAATTGAAAAATTTGAAACCAATTTTGATAAAGCAAGACTAGAAGTGTCTAATTTAAAATCTACAGTAAATTATAAAAGAGGAACAGAGAAGAAATATAAAGAGCAACCGTTTTATGTAGAGCAAGAATATAATATTCCTATTGAAGTTCATAATGCTATGGAACTATTTGCTACTATAGCTCATTGGGAAGCAGAAGATAAAATTACTTTATACGATAAAACACAAGGGCCAAAAAGTACACAGTCCACCATTGCAAGAACTTTTGGATTGGTTGATAAAAATGTAAGAGTGATTGCAGAAAATGTAGGTGGAGGATTTGGAAGTGGATTAAGAAGTTGGCCTCATGTAGTAGCTGCTTGTATAGCGGCAAAAAAAATTAATCGTCCAGTGAAACTGGTTCTTACCCGTCCACAAATGTTTACGATGGTAGGTTATCGTCCTCAATCTTGGCAGAAAGTAGGTATTGGTGCCGATGCTGCTGGCAACTTTATGGGAATTAGTCACGAAGCCATAAGTAACACTTCTAAATATGAAGATTTTAGAGAAGGAATTGTTGAAGCTTCTAAATTTTTATATGCATGTGAAAATGTAGATACAAAATATAGTTTACTACCACTAGATTTAAGTACACCCATTTGGATGAGGGGTCCTGGAGAGGCGACAGGGTGTTTTGCATTAGAGAGTGCTATTGATGAGCTTTCTTATAAATTAAAAATGGATCCCATTCAGTTAAGAATAAAAAACTTTACGGCAGTGAATCCAGAAAATAAATTACCGTTCTCTGATATTAATATCAAAGATTGTTATGCTTATGGTATGGAAAAAATTGGATGGAAAAATAGATCCATGATTCCTGGTGCAGTGAAAGAAAACGGAATGCTTATTGGATATGGTATGTCGGTAGGTGTATTTGGAGCAGGCAAAGGAGTGGCATCGGTAAGAATTGTGTTGAATGGAGATGGAAAATTATTATTAGAATGTGCAGTGAGTGATATGGGCCCTGGCACAACTACTTCTATGACAAAGATTGCTGCAGAAGCAATGCAAATGCCGATTCAAAAAATTAAATTTAAATTAGGCGACTCAGATTTACCTCCGGGCCCCTCACAAGGTGGCTCTGGGACTACTTCTACTGTGGGATCAGCGGTCGATTTAGCATGCAAAACAGTACAACAAAAATTAAAAGAATTAGCTATACAATGGGCTCCTGCTTTTAAGACAATGACAACAGAAGCAATAGAAGTAAAAAATGAAATGGTGGTTTCTAAAACAGATGCTTCAGCTAAAATGAATATTACCGATTTATTAAAATTAGCAGGGCAAGAAAAAATTGATATTACTATTACTTCTAATGGCAAAACTGCCGCACAATTAAAATTTACAAGTAATTCTTTTTCTGCTCACTTTGTTAAACTAGCTGTGAATCCTAAAGATGGTGCTATTAAAATTTTAAATGTAGTTACCACTGGTGACGCAGGAAAAATAATAAGTCCTAAAACTGCTAGAAGTCAAATGATTGGTGGAGTCGTTGGAGGCATTGGAATGGCACTTACTGAAAAACTAGAATTTGACCATAGCACTGGTCAAATTACAAATGCAAGTTTTGGCGCTTATCATGTGCCCTTGCATTCTCAAATTCCAGCTACCGATGTTTGGTTTGTCAATAAACCCGATGTAAACATGAATGAAATTGGTGCAAAAGGAATTGGAGAGATTGCTTTGATAGGATTTGCTGCTGCAGTTGCCAATGCAGTATATAATGCTACGGGTAAAAGAGTAAGAGACTTGCCTATCACTCCTGATAAATTAGGCTATAAAACTAATAAAGCTTAATATAAATTATACAATTAACTTATAATTTATATCCATTATCGGCTACCAATTGAGCACAAATTCTTCTGCGTGCTTCTTTGCTATTGAAGGGGTCTACTTTAGTAAAACGCTTAAGTCCAATATGCATCATTCTTAGTTCATCTCCTTCGGCAAAACTATTTAAAGCGTCTTTTCCTGCTTTGTTAATAGCATCTGCTGCATCATAGATATAAGTACGGGCTATATCAATTTGTACCGATACGGCTTCTTGTCCTTTCATCGCCACTAATTTTTCTACTCTTAATAATGCCGATTCAGCATGATAAGCAATGATGGACATATCGGCAATATTCATTAGTATTTCTTGCTCTTTACTTAATGTCATCATTAACTTTTGTACTGCAGCACCTGCTACCATTAAAATGCATTTTTTAAAATTTGCTATGACTTTCTTTTCTTTTGCAAAAAGGCCCTCTTCACTATCACTAAAATCGGGAACACTCATTAATTCTTTTTGTACTTCTAAAGCAGGTCCCATTAAATCTAAACTTCCTTTCATTGCACGTTTCAATACCATATCTACTGTTAAGAGCCTATTAATTTCATTGGTTCCTTCATAGATTCTATTAATACGACTATCTCTATATGCTTTAGAAATTGCATATTCATCGCTATAGCCATTTCCACCATGCACTTGAACTCCTTCATCTACGACGTAATCTAATACTTCACTTCCAAATACTTTTAGTATGGCACATTCAATTGCATATTCTTCTGCAGCTCCTAAAAGTGATTCAGATAATGATTTTCCTGAAGCCAATAATAATTTTTCTTGCTCATCAATATTATTTGATACTCTGTATAATGCAGTTTCACCCACCCATAAACGAATGGCCATTTCAGCTAACTTTTGGCGTATCGCCCCAAATTTTACAATGGGTAATTTGAATTGCTCTCTGGTTTTCGCATACTGAATGGTCTCTGTCAAGGCTCTTCTCGCACCACCCAATGTAGCAGCCCCTAATTTTAATCGACCAATATTTAAAACGTTAAATGCAATGATATGACCTCTTCCAATTTCTCCTAAAATATTTTCTACTGGCACTTTACAATCTTGAAAATATAATTGAACGGTAGAAGAACCTTTAATACCCATCTTGTGTTCTTCAGGTCCTTGTGTAAAGCCTTCCGTACCTCTTTCTACAATAAAAGCAGTAAATTTTTCACCATCTATTTTTGCAAACACTGTATAAACATCTGCAAATCCTCCATTGGTAATCCAACATTTTTGTCCATTGAGAATATAGTGTTTACCATCGGAGGATAAGGTAGCGGTGGTCTTTGCACTTAATGCATCGGAGCCACTATTGGGTTCTGTTAAACCATAGGAGCCTTTATATTCTCCAGTGGCTAGTTTTGTTACATATTTTTGTTTTTGTGCTTCTGTTCCAAAATATAAAATAGGTAAGGTACCAATTCCTGAATGCGCTGCGTTGGCTACGGAGAAAGAATATCCACCTCCTAAATAATCGGCCACAATTACTGAAGTAACAAAGTCTTTGCCTGAACCACCATAAGCTTCTGGAACTGTAATACCTAACAAACCTTGTTCTCCTGCTTTAGCAAGCAAGCCAGGCATTAAGCCTGGTTCTAATTTATCAATTCTATCGGCAAGTGGTAATACTTCTGTATCTAAAAACTGATTACACATATCACGAACCATTACTTGCTCTTCATTAAATTGTTCAGGGATAAAAACATCATCTGCTTTAACTTCTTTAATGATCCATTCACCACCTTTGATCACTGTTTGAGTCATTTCCATAAAAATTTATTTTTATAATTGGTTTTTATAAGTTTAATTTTTTAGAGTAAATCTTTATTATTTAAATTATCATATACTCTTTGAAAAACATTTTTTACAATTTCAATTTCTTCTTTTGAAATATCAAGTAAGGCTTCATTCATTGTTTGATTCGCTAACTCGTATGTAATTTGTTGTAAGGGCTTTGCAATATCTGTTAAGTAAACCAAATTAATTCTTCTGTCTTCCTTGCTGGCTACACGTACCACTAATTCTTGTTTTTCTAAATTATCAATGAGTCGGGTAGTACTTGCTTTATCTCTAAATGTTCTATTGCCTAATTCAAGTTGACTTAAACCATCTTCTTTCCATAAATGATAAAGTATAGACCATTGTTCAATAGTGATATCAAGTCCGGCGTTTCTAAAATTCTTTTGTAAACGTCTTGCAACTGCAGTCGTGGCCATGCCATTGACGACACTATATAATTCTCCTCTTTTGAATTGGTTGTTTGACATATAGTTAGTTATGCAACTAATATAAAAGTACAACCAATTTTATTGGTTTTGGCAAATATTTGCCATTTTTTGGTATTTTTTTAATGATTTTAGGCTTTTTTACCCCAAAATGGGCAATTTATTGAGAATTTGAAAGTCTAATTTTTAGGCCTTTACATGAGATTTTTACGTCTAATCTTAATTTGAATGGCATTTTCTATTTGTTGTTCTGCAATTAATATCAAATAGCCACCGCCCCCAGCACCAGATAATTTATAACCCAGACTTTTTGAAGCATATTGCTCTATAATGGGTTTTATGCTTTCATCAAACATATGGGGGAACATAGCAATTTGTGCATGGAAGGATGCTAGAAATGAAGTTCCAAATGCAACCAAGTCTTTATTTAAAATAGCTTTCCAACAATTATTAGCAGCATCTGCTAAATTTTTGGCACCGTCTTTAGTAATATTTGTATTGGCAAGTACATCATATGTTTTACTTCTTGGATCTAGAGGAATTAAATAAATATGATTTTCCAACCATTCTAAAATAGATTCATCATCAATAGATTTTATTTCTGTTGGCCAATAACTTTCTCTCTCATAATGATAATAATTTAAACAAGGCATTACAATGCCTAATGCATCTTGAGAACCTGCTACATTTTTTGTTCCTGGAGGATTTTCATAACTAAAAAGAATTTTACTTAATAAAATTGGATCTCCCTCTGGTAATTGCGCTTTCCATAATTCAATAGCTTTATTTCTGGTGCTACTAGCCATACCACTTCTATTATTAAATTCGATAGTAGGTTCAATAGATATAGTAATGACTGGACCTGCATACCATTTGTTTACATAAGGTTGATCCAACCAACCTCCTGCAATGTCAATTCGAAATGGAATAATGGAATGGGTTCTCAAGCTAGTGGTAGACCTTGCTGGCAGTCCTTCACTAGGCACTCTATCTAGTACAACTAGCTCAATATTTTTTGATTTACATAACTCTATTTTACTGGGGGTGTTCCCATCTTCATTTACTACAAATACCGAAGGTTGTATTTCTTCCAGTTCACTTAAAAAATCGAGAAGGCCAGCACCTTTATTAATTCTACATTCTTTTACACAAGCCAAAGATTCTATCATATATTTTCTTTCATCTTGTGTTATCACCGGATATCTTCCTTTTAATTCATATACTGTTTTGTCAGATCCTATGCATACATATAAATCTCCATAAGTAGCTGCACTTTTTAAAAAAGCAATATGCCCACTATGTAATAAATCAAAACAACCACTGACTAAAACTTTTTTTTGCATAAAAATTGAGTAGAATCTTTCATTGAATCTACAATTTAATTCAAAGAATTAAAAAATCCTATTTCTACGAGGAGAAAAGCATTTAACTTTGCGCCATGCATTATTTTATAGATTGGATACTTGCTATTTTAACCTTAATGTATGCCGGTGTTTTAATTGCCTATCGTTATTGGTTTGATAAACTTGATTTTTTTGATTTTAAACCCGATCAAAGAGGGCCTTCATATACACGATTTTCAATAGTTGTACCTGCAAGAAATGAGGAGGCTAACATAAAAAAGTGTTTAGATTCATTACTTGCACAATCTTATCCTAGTGAATTTTTTGAAGTCATTGTGGTGGATGATTTTTCAGAAGATAACACAGCTTCTATTGTTGAAACGGTTCATGCTGAACACCCACATATTAAATTATTAAAATTGGCCGATTTTTATAAACCTGATGAAATTAAATCATATAAAAAGAAGGCTATTGAAAAGGCAGTGAGTCATGCCAAAGGAGATTGGATTATTACTACTGATGCCGATTGTATTGCGCCTGTTTATTGGTTAATATTATATCATCAATATATTATAGCCAATAAACCAGTTTTTGTAGCTGCACCTGTGATGTTTATCAAAGAAAAAGGGATATTGAATGAATTTCAGGTTTTAGATTTCTTAGCCTTACAAGGAATCACAGCTGCCGCTGTAGGTGCAGGTAAACACTCCATTAGTAATGGCGCCAATTTAGCTTTTGAAAAAACGGCTTTTATTGCAGTAGGAGGATATCAAGGTGTGGATCATATAGCAAGTGGCGATGATATGTTTTTAATGCATAAAATGAAACAAACATTATCTAATAGAATTGGATATTTATTTCATCCCAATGCCATAGTCAGAACGAAGACCATGCCTTCCTGGAAAGATTTTATGATGCAAAGAATTCGTTGGTCAAGTAAGGCACGTTTTTATGATGATAGTTCTATATTCTGGGTTTTACTTTTGGTATATGTATATAATTTTACTTTTTTAATAGCACTACTTAATGGGCATTATCAATCTTTTGTAATAACTATTGTTTTTAAAACTTTTTTTGAACTTTACTTTTTAGAACCAGTAGCTAAATTTTATTTTTTACAAAAAGAACTTCGATATTTCTTATTGTATCAACCCATGCACATATGCTATACTTTATTTGCAGGTTTTTTAGGACAAATCAGAACCTATACCTGGAAAGGTAGGAGGGTGAAATAAGCTTGAATGATAAAATTTGCCCAAAAAGGGGGTTTTTGTGTCCCAAATTTGCCATTTTAACTAGTAAAATTGGCCTTCTTTTTGTAATTTCGCGTACTAAATAATTGAATTGACATGTCGACTGAAACTATTGAAAGCACTGTTGCGGCCCTTAGCGCCAAAGATTTTGCCACAGACCAAGAAGTACGTTGGTGCCCAGGTTGTGGTGATTATTCTATTTTAGCTTCTGTACAAAGAGTGATGCCAACCATTGGCGTACCTAAAGAAAATATTGTTATTATTAGTGGTATTGGTTGTAGCAGTCGTTTTCCCTATTATATGAATACTTATGGAATGCATTCCATCCATGGTCGTGCCACTGCTATTGCGAGTGGTTTAAAAGCCAGTCGACCTGAATTAAGTGTTTGGATTGTTGCTGGAGATGGAGATTCAATGAGTATTGGTGGAAACCATACGATTCATATGTTGAGAAGAAATTTTGATGTTAATTTTTTAGTATTCAATAACCAAATTTATGGTTTAACTAAAGGTCAATATTCTCCTACTTCTGAATTGAATAAAATCACAAAGAGCTCTCCTCAAGGAAGTATTGATCATCCATTTAATCCCGCAGCTTTAGCACTAGGCGCCGATGCTAGTTTTGTAGCTCGTACCATGGATCGTGATCCTAAGCATATGCAAGCTATGATTACACGTGCTGAAAAACATCAAGGAACATCATTCTTAGAAATATATCAGAACTGTAATATTTTCAATGATGGTGCTTTTGAAATTTTCACTGAGAAAGCAACAAAGCAAGCCTATGGCTTATATGTAGAACAAGGAAAGCCATTAACATTTGGTGCCAATGGTGAAAAAGGAATTCGTTTTGATGGTATTCGCCCTGAAGTGGTAGAGATAGGAACCAAATATAGTGCCGATGACATGTGGATTCATGATGAAAAAGATTTTTATAAAGCACAAATATTAACACGTTTATTTGATAATCCTTCTGAAGAAGGTTCTAATTTCCCAAGACCTTTTGGAGTATTTTATACCAATGATCGTCCTTGCTATGAGCAAATGATGACATTACAAATTGAAGAAGCTTTAGCTAAAGGTGCAGGTGATTTAGATAAGTTAATACGAGGCAAAGAAACCTGGGAGATAAAATAGACTTACTCCTTAGTTCAAGTACTTAACTATTTTATAAATCAATATAATTTCTTTTAAGTGCCGTTATAACCATGGCGGTTCTTTGCTTTACTTGTAGTTTTCTAAAGACCCGATCTCTATATCCATAAATAGTATTGACGCTTTTATGAAGCGCTTTGGCTATTTGATCATAGTTCAAATCTTTACTACATTCTTGAATAAATTGAATTTCATTTTTGGTTAAAGGTTTTCTATTATAACTAAACTCTCTAATTTTTATTTCTTTTAAAACATTGCTTGTTATAATTTTAGATTTATCGGCCGATAAATGAAAACGTGTTTTATTTCTAACACATTCTTTTACATCTATTAAAGGCTCATCGGTAAAAAATAAACCATTCAAGCCGTTTTTCATTAAAAAGCAAATAGATTTTATAAATTTAGCATCTGATTTTAATAAGATATAAGGATGTTTTCCTTTCACTTTTATAGCTTTTATAACCCTGAGTAGTTCTATGTAATTGTAACTATCTGCAAGAATGCACAAATCGGGCATACGTTTGTCTTCTTTTAAAAAATTACAAAAAGCATTTATATCGCCTGTACTAAAAATTACTTTACAATCTTCTTGTTTTTCTAATGCCAATTGAAATGAATGACGTGTTACAATTTTTTCTTCAAGATATATAATACTAAACATGGGAAAATGTTTTGTACAAATTAAAATAAAATTGATGGGAATAAAAATGGGTTCATTTGTACTTTACACTATATGCTAGAGAGAATTCATCCCACTACACTATTTGCAACAAAAGAATTATAATAAACTTAATTGAGATTCTATTATATTAAAACTTTTTCGATGCTCTACACATAAACCATATTGTGCAATTGCTGCTCTATGCGCTGCAGTACCATATCCTTTATTTTTATTCCAACCATATTGCGGATATTTTTTATGTAATTTTTGCATATAACTATCACGAGTAGTTTTAGCAAGAATACTAGCAGCTGCAATATTTGCATATATACTATCACCCTTTACTATAGTTGCATGAGGAATTTTTTTATAAGCATAAAATTTATTTCCATCTATGGCAATAAATTTCGCCTTGGGTTTTAATTGATCTAATGCTAAATGCATGCATTTAATTGCCGCTTTTAAAATATTGGAAGCATCAATTTCCGCTGCCGATTGACTTGCCACCGCCCATGCAATAGCTGCTTGCTTAATAATTGGTACTAAAATCTCTCTTTGTTTTTCTGAAAGCTTTTTGCTATCGTTGAGTAAGGGATGATAAAAATTTGTGGGTAAAATAACAGCCGCTGCCATCACAGGTCCCGCATAAGAACCACGTCCAGCCTCATCACAGCCGGCTTCTAACAAAATATCTTGATATTGGTTAATAAGTAGGGACAATAGAAATATTTGATTTTGTAATTATTGTTCAGTTTTATTTTAAACAAACAATGTAAAATTGAAACATATTGCTGAGAAACCAAAATCAATCTGAGTGCCTTGTTTTATTACTTTGTACCTTTGTATCCAAAAGCAAAAAAAGTGGATTTGAACAATCATACATCAAAAAAAGTGGCTAATTGGTTATTCTTAGGAGTACTAATGACTGTGGTTCAAATAGCCTTAGGCGGTATTACCCGTTTAACAGGGAGTGGTTTATCTATTACCGAGTGGGATGTTGTTACAGGAGCTTTACCACCTATGAGTGAAGCTGCTTGGCATACCTTATTTGAAAAATATAAAACAACTCCTCAATTTAAATTATTGAATTTTGATTTTACCATTAGTAATTTTAAGTTCATCTTTTTTTGGGAATGGTTTCATCGCTTGTGGGCGCGTAGTATTGGGGTTGTGTTTGCAATAGGTTTTATATATTTTTTAGTAAAAAAATATTTTCAACCTAAAATGATTCAACCTCTTCTTATATTATTTTTATTAGGCGCTATGCAAGGTGCCATAGGATGGATTATGGTAGTGAGTGGTTTAGAAGGTGATGCAGTGTATGTAAAGCCCACCCGTTTGGCTCTTCATTTTATTTTTGCGCTTGGATTACTTTGTTACACTTATTGGTTTGCATTATCCTTATCGGTAGAACCCATTCGAAAAATGGGATTAGATAATAATACTAGTAAAATAAAACATATAAGAAATTTAGCTTGGTTCATTTTACTCATTTTATTCTTTCAGTTAATATATGGTGCTTTAATGGCGGGGCATAAAGCGGCCAATGCTGCAAGTAGCTGGCCAACTATTAATGGTGAATGGATTCCTAGTAAATTAATACAAGACAATAGTTTTTTTATAAATGCTATCGACAATACAATTTGGATTCACTTTGTACACAGAGGTCTAGCTTATTTATTATTAATACTTGTAATAGTTTGGACTTTAAATTTATTGAAACAAACAGGTAATATTTTTTGGCTACGTGCAAGAAAGGCTCCCATTATACTTGTGTTTATACAAGTTCTTTTAGGTATTTTTACAGTACTAAACAGCGTACATATTATACCTGGGGTTTGGGGTGGTTTTGAATGGTTGGCGCAAATACATCAACTAGTGGGAATGCTTTTATTATTGTCAATTATAAATATTTTATACGCAACAAAATAACTGCTTTATGCAAAAAGATATTGCTTCTATTCGCCGCGACTATCAAATGTCTTCTTTAGACGAAGTGTCTACAGCAGCGCATCCTATAGATCAATTTACACAATGGTGGCAGGAAGCAACAAGTAGTAATATTGATGAAGTGAATGCCTTTGTTCTTTCAACCATAGATGCTAACAACACTCCAGCTTCGCGTGTGGTGCTTTTGAAAGGATATTCTTCAGAAGGCTTTATCTTTTTCACTAATTATGATAGCGATAAGGGGAAAGAGGTAGAGGCGAATCCTCATGTAGCCATGAATTTTTTCTGGAAAGAATTAGAACGTCAAATACGCATTACTGGAACCATAAAAAAAATTAGTACTAAAGAAAGTGAAGCCTATTTTCATTCACGTCCTTTGGGAAGTCAAATTGGAGCTTGGTCTTCGCCACAAAGTCAAATAATTCCCAATAGAGAATTTCTAGAAAAAATAGTAGCTGAGCATACGGAGAAATTTAAAGATGGAAATATCCCTCTGCCACCACATTGGGGTGGTTATAGAGTAATTCCAACACAAATTGAATTTTGGCAAGGACGCAGCTCACGATTGCACGATCGAATACGTTATAGTTTTGAGAACCATCATTGGACTAAAGTTAGATTAGCCCCTTAGTACCTGATTCAATAGTTTTTTACTTACCTTTTCTTGCTAGAACTTTCTTAGCAGCTTCAACTATATTAGGTGTATCTAATCCGTATTTAGCAAGTAACTGATTAGGTGTTCCACTTTCTCCAAAAGTATCTTTAGTACCCACATATTCAATGGGTATAGGATAATGTGTGGTAGCTACTTGGGCAATACAATCGCCCATACCGCCTATGATATTATGTTCTTCGCAAGTAACAGCACAACCTGTTTTTGAAATACTTTCTACTATGGCTGCAACATCTAAAGGTTTAATGGTATGTATATTTATAACTTCAACACTTACTCCAGTGGCTTCTAAAATTTTACCAGCTTCAATGGCTTTCCAAACTAAATGTCCACAAGCAAATAGGGTAACATCTTTACCATCACTTAATTTTTGTGCCTTACCTATGACAAAATCAGATCCATCTTCTTTGGTAAAATTTGGCCACTTTGGTCTACCAAAACGTAAGTATACTGGACCATGATAATTGGCAATGGCTTTAGTGGCTGCTTTGGTTTGATTGAAATCGCAAGGTACCACTACTGTCATACCTGGTAACATTTTCATCAGTCCTATGTCTTCTAAAATTTGATGTGTTGCACCATCTTCACCTAAAGTTAAACCTGCATGTGATGCACAAATTTTTACATTTTTATCTGAGTAGGCAATGCTTTGTCTAATTTGATCGTATACTCTTCCTGTACTAAAATTAGCAAAGGTAGTGGTATATGGAATTTTTCCACCAATAGTTAAGCCTGCAGCAATACCCATCATATTGGCTTCTGCTATACCCACTTCAATAAAACGATCTGGAAATTCTTTGATAAAGGGTCCTAATTTAAAAGAGCCTGCTAAGTCTGCAGTTAATACTACTACTTCACTGTTTTCTTTAGCTAATTCATGAATACCTTCCCCAAATCCAGCTCTGGTTTCTTTTTCATTTAAAGCCACAATATCTTTTACATTCATAGTATTTAATTTTCTTTAAATTTTAGTTTTTTAAATCAATGTATTAGGGAAACTAGTTTTCAAAACTAGAATAAAAATAAGGTGTCTTAGCTTCAAACTCTGCACTACAGGTATCTACCATTTTGTATACTCTGGTAATACCCCAAGCTTTTCTTTTTTCATACACTGCATCGTCATTGGTATTACCTATTAATAGCTTAGCAATTTGTAAATCACTAAAGCCATGTTGTTTTGCTTCTTTCATTAATTCTATAGAGAGGGTATCAAGAGTATGTTTCATTAATTCTTTTTCTATATTACAAATGATACGTATTTGATATAAAAACCAATTGTCAATACCAGTTGCTGCTGCAATGGAGCGAACAGTGGAGCCTTGCATTAGGGCATCTTTAATTCTAAAAATACGATCCCATTTAGGAACTTTTATATATTCCATTAACTCTTCGTTCTTCATTAAGCTCTTTCCATAATATCCTAAACCAATAGCTTCATTCTCTAATGATTGACATGCTTTTTGAATGGCTTCTGTAAAACTTCTTCCGATGGCCATTACTTCTCCCACACTTTTCATTTGTAGTCCTAATGTATCATTGGCTCCTTTGAATTTATCAAAATTCCATCTAGGAACTTTTACAATTACATAATCTAAAGCTGGTTCAAAATAAGCAGAAGTTGTTTGTGTAATTTGATTTTTTAATTCATCTAATCTGTAGCCAATAGCCAATTTTGCAGCAATTTTTGCAATAGGATACCCCGTAGCTTTAGAAGCCAAAGCAGATGAACGAGATACTCTAGGATTAATTTCTACTGCAATTAATTCTTCAGTCACTGGGTTTTGGGCAAATTGAACATTACAACCACCAGCAAAATTACCTAGACTACGCATCATAAGCATTGCTTTATTGCGCATATCTTGAAATGAAGTGTCGCTTAAAGTCATAGCAGGCGCTACTGTGATTGAATCTCCTGTATGCACTCCCATAGGATCTAGGTTCTCTACAGTGCATATAATAACTACATTGTCAGCTTGATCTCTTAATAATTCTAATTCATATTCTTTCCAACCTAAGACTGCTTTTTCTACTAATACTTCGTGAATAGGAGAGGCTTTAAGTCCTTTCTCCAAAGCTGCATCTAATTCAGAGGCGTCGTGTACAAAGCCACCCCCTGTGCCACCTAAAGTAAAAGAAGGGCGAATAACTAAAGGGAAACCTATGACTTGTGCAAATTCTTTCCCTTCTAAAAAACTATTGGCTACTTTACTAGGCGCTACCGCTATACCAATTTTTACCATCAATTGTCTAAACTGTTCTCTATCTTCTGCTAAATCAATTGCTGCAACATCTACACCAATCATTCTACAATTATATTGTTTCCATAATCCAATCTCATCGGCTTCTTTACATAAGTTTAAAGCAGTTTGTCCACCCATTGTAGGAAGCACAGCATCAATTTGATTTTCTTGTAAAATTTGTTCTAAGCTTTCAATAGTTAAGGGTAATAAATAAACTTTATCCGCCATCATTGGATCGGTCATAATAGTGGCAGGATTACTATTAATAAGAATTACTTTAATACCTTCCTCTTTTAAAGAACGAGCAGCTTGAGAACCAGAATAATCAAATTCGCAGGCTTGACCAATAATAATGGGCCCAGAACCTACAATTAAAACCGACTTTATGGAGTTGTCTTTTGGCATAGAGTACAAAAAATATAAATTGCGCAAACCTACTACAATTTACCTGAATTTATCCCAAATTAACTCTAGATTTTTATCCTATTTAAACACTATCTTTGCAGATAATTCAAGCATATGGCAGTAATTAAAGAAGGTGCTAAAGCCCCCGCCTTTAAAGGGATGGACCAACATGGTAATATTGTTTCTTTGGCCGATTTTAAAGGAAAAAAATTAGTCCTGTATTTCTACCCTAAAGACGATACCTCCGGATGTACTGCTCAGGCTTGTAATTTGCGTGATAACTATAAAGCCTTGCAAAAGAAAGGATTACAAATAGTAGGGGTGAGTGTGGACTCGGTGAAGTCGCATCAAAAATTTATTACTAAGTACGATTTGCCATTTTCTTTAATTGCCGATGAGGATAAGAAAATTGTTGATAAGTACAATTTATGGGGCCAAAAGAAATTTATGGGCCGAACCTATATGGGTACTACTCGTACTACTTTTTTAATTGATGAGACTGGTGTAGTAAAACATATCATTGAGAAACCTGATACCAAAGATCACACAAAAGAAATTTTGGCAATTAGCGGTTGGTAGTAAATGCATATTCAATATGATTTTCGATTTTAATAAATATTTTTTCTTTATACAAAGAATTGGAAGTAGGTATTATTTAATTGCAGGTGCCGTATTTATTTTATTTTATGTGATTTTAAAAAATAAAATACTACCTAAAAAAATTCAATCTCTTTTTCCTAAGAACTCAGATTATTTGCGTGAGATACTATACAGCACCATCACCATTTTCATTTTTGGTTGTATCCCTTTATTTTTTATTGCCAATCCTGTGATGAAGCCTCACACTACTTTGTATGACAATATAAGTGATTTAGGTTGGGGATATTATTTTTTAGCTTATCCGATTATGTTTATTATGCACGATACTTATTTTTATTGGACACATCGTATTATGCATCATAAAGCACTATTTAATATTATGCATTTAGTGCATCACAAGTCTACCAATCCTTCCCCTTGGGCTGCTTATGCATTTCATCCTTTAGAGTCTATAGTGGAAGTTGGAATTTTTGTAGTTTTTTTATTTACTATTCCTATACATCGAACACATATCATCATTTTTTTCTTACTCTCTATCATTTATAATATATATGGTCACTTAGGGTGGGAATTATATCCCAAGGGGTTTAATAAAAGTTTCATTGGTAAATGGATAAATACTTCAGTTAATCATAATCAACACCATAAATATTTTAAAGGCAATTATGGTTTGTATTTTCTTTTTTGGGATCGAGTGATGGGCACCATTCGTGCCGACTATGACCAAGCTTTTGAGGAAGTGAAAAGTAGATAGTTGCTGTTTTTATTTACTTAGTTAGCTATGGTATACACTGTAAAGCTCAGTAGATAAGCAATTCCCGTCATCATAAAAAATTGAATGGTGGGCCATTTCCAAGATTGTGTTTCTCTTTTTACTACAGCCAAGGTACTCATACATTGCATTGCCAATACATAAAAAATCATTAAAGATAAAGCAGTAGCTAAACTATACACAGGAGTGCCATCAGGTCTTAATGCAGATTTTAATTTTTCTCTCAGTGAACTATTGTCCGACTCCTCCACACTATATATAGTAGCCATAGTGCCTACAAATACCTCTCTTGCAGCAAAGGAAGTGACTAGGGCAATACCAATTTTCCAATCAAATCCTAAAGGGGCAATAATAGGTTCTAATTTCTTACCAATCATTCCCGCATAAGAATTTTCAAGCCTTTCGCTTCGGTATTTTTTTTCAATTTGTTTTTCAGTGACAGTAATTTGATTGCTTAGTTCAATTTTATTTTGGGCAAAAGATATTTTTTCTTTGGCATAATTTTCATCAATTTTTTTCAGGGTAGCAGATGGACCATAGCTACTTAAAAACCACAATAATACACTAATGACAATAATAACTCTACCCGCATCACGCACAAAAATTCCTGCTTTTTGAATCATAGTAGTACCAATATTTTTCCATCGAGGCGCGCGGTATACTGGCAGTTCTAAAATAAAATAACTTTTCTCTTTTATACGAATAAACCATTTTAAAATAATACTAGCTATTAAAGCCATTGCAATACCCAACAAGTATAAACCCATCATGACTAAGCCTTGTAAACTTAAAAAACCAAAATAAATTTTTTTATCAATGACCAATGAAATCAAAATAGTGTATACGGGTAATCTTGCAGAGCAACTCATAAAAGGAGTTACCATTATTGTCAGTAATCTTTCTTTTTTATTTTCAATATTTCTAGCGCTCATTATAGCTGGCACTGCACAAGCAAATCCGCTAATCATTGGCATTACACTTTTCCCATTCAAACCTACTTTGCGCATAAGTTTATCACTTAGAAAACTAATGCGTGCCATATAGCCCGTGTCTTCTAATAAAGTAATGAGTCCAAATAAGATCATAATTTGTGGAACGAAAACCACTATACCTCCAATGCCCGCAATGAGTCCGTTTACTAATAAGTCCTCCCACCAAACATTGGGAAGTACAGAATTTAAATAAGCCGTTACATAGGTAAATATCCATTCAATACCATCCATTGGAAATTTTGCCATCCAAAAAACCGATTGAAATAAAATAAATAGAACTGAAAATAATATGGCATAACCACCTACTCTATGTAAAAAAATGGAATCTAGTTTTTCAGATCTTTTTTTATTGGCACTAGGATCGGGAATAGTGACCCTGGTTTTCATGATATCTTGAATATGACTATATCGCTCTACAATTTCTTGTGCTTGAGTTTTAGTTCGATTAAAATGGTTCTCTAATTCTATTTGTTGAATTTCTTTTTGCATTTCACTTTCTAGGGGAAAGGTTTCGTGATGCATTAAATAATGTAAAGCAGCATAATCGCTATGGGTAGGGTATAATTTTTTAAAAGCCTCAATAGCAGCGGGGGCTAATTTTTTATTATCAATAAAACTCTTTTGATTTTTGGATCTTGTGGTTTGAATAATACCTGTCAGCGCCATCTTTAATTCTTGGAGTCCTTTATTTTTTCTAGCATCAATAGCTACTACAGGTATGCCTAAATCTTCTTGTAATCCAGCAATATCAATTTTTATACCTTTTTTAGCAGCAAGGTCATTCATGGTTAAAGCTAGTACCACTGGAACTTTTAAATCAATGATTTGTGTACAGAAAAGTAAATTTCTTTTTAAATTACTAGCATCTGCAATAAGTAATATTAAATCTGTTTTTACTTCTTCATCCACACCCATGAGTACTTTATAAGCCACCCATTCATCTTCTCTTTTGGGATAAAAACTATAGGTCCCTGGTAAATCAATAAGGGTAGTTGTTTGGCCGGCCAATGACATTTGGCCAGTTTTTTTGTCTACCGTCACGCCTGGGAAATTGCCCACTTTTTGATGCATACCCGTAAGTGCATTAAATAGAGAACTTTTTCCGCTATTGGGATTTCCTACAAGTGCAATATGAATACCTGCGTTCATTTGGTCGCAAAGCTAGGTTTTATGCTTGGCCTAGACTTACGAAATTAGAAATTGAGAAGCGTTCAATTTATTATGAAAAGCCAATCAAATTTTATAGTGGATTGTGTTTTGCCCATAGCTTTATTTAACTTTGGGGCTTAATTAGATAATTATGCGTAGACAGGTCATGCTTTTGGTGGTTTTATTTCCTTTTTTGTTGAGTGCTCAACATCTTAAAAAAGCCGATAAAAAACTTATTGAAAATTTAGAAAATCATATTAAATTTTTAGCAAGTGACGAATTAGAAGGTCGTCGTGCTGGAACTCCTGGTGAACTAAAAGCAGTTAACTATATTATTGCGCAATATCAAAAAGCAAAAATACAACCTCTTGGTACGAATGGATATATTCAAAGTTTTTCAATTGATGAAGGAAAAAAACTTTCTTCCAATTCATATATTAAAGTCAATCACCAATCTCTTGACTTAGATTCATCTTTTTTTCCTTTGTCCAATAGTGGTACCGGAAAACTTAGTTCCCTGGCTTCAATTAATTTGCATGAAAATCATCAAATTTGGTTCATAGATGTAAATGATATTCTGGAAGAAAATACCAACAATCCTCATTTTGATATTAATGAATGGTTATTAAAATCCACTCAGCAAACCAAACAAAAAGGTGGCATCGCTTTATTCTTATACAATAGCGGAAATTTAGTTGACAATATTCAATTTTATAAATATGATACGGCTAAGTCACTAAGTATTCCAGTAATGTATATTACTAAAAAAGGGTTTTCAAAATACTTTAATGACGAAACAAGTACTTATGAAATTGAGGCTAATATTGAATTTGAACATCCCACAAGAACTGCGCACAATGTAGCAGCATTTATTGATAACCATGCTCCTACTACAGTTATTTTAGGAGCACATTTGGATCATTTAGGGTATAATGAAGATCATAATGCATTAGATATAAATAATAATATTAGAAATGGTGCCGATGATAATGCAAGTGGTACTGCTGGACTTATAGAGTTAGCAAAACTTCTACAAAAAAAATCGCCTACGCATAATAACTATTTAATACTACATTTTTCAGCAGAAGAGTTGGGATTATTAGGAAGTAAATATTGGTTGGAACATCCAACTTATAAGGGTGACTATAATTACATGATTAATATGGATATGATTGGCCGATATGATACTGCTAGAAAATTGACGATAGGTGGTTATGGTACTTCCAATCAATGGGCTAATATTTTGGGTCGTGTTCAGCATACATTCAATACACATTATGATAGTGCAGGCTCTGGTCCCAGTGATCACGCTAGTTTTTATAGAAAAGACATGCCTGTATTATTTATGTTTACAGGAAGCCATAGCGATTATCATAAAGCAAGTGATGATTGGGATAAAATAAATTACGAAGCAGAAGCTCAAATTATAAAATATGTTGAGTCCATCATAAGAGAAGCTGACGCCTTGGGTAAACTAGATTTTTTGAAAACACGTGAGACAGCCATGGGCCGAAGTACTAAATTTACAGTGAGTTTAGGGGTAATGCCCGACTATGCTTTCACTGGCCAAGGAGTTCGAATTGAAGGAGCTAGTCCAGGTAAATTAGGTGAAAAATTAGGACTGAAGGGGGGCGATGTTTTGGTACAATTAGGTGAGTATAAATTAGTAGATGTGATGAATTATATGCAAGCACTTTCTAAATTTAAAAAAGGAGATAAGACGGTGCTGACTTATAAAAGAGGCGCTGATGAATTAAAAGCTGAAATAGTTTTTTAAATAAATTTTATTGTGAGTAGTAAATTAATTTTAGATCAAGACGCAATTAATGAAAGCGATTTCGAGGGCTCTCGCATTTTAGGAATAACTGCTCCCATTAAAAATTATCAATTTTGTATTTTACTGAATCAGTATATGGGATTTGAATTTAGATTCAATCCCAATCATGAAATTGCTTTAAAAAGAAAAAATAGAACTTATTACTTTTCTATGTATGAAGGTAATGAGCCCAATACCTCCATTCATCATTTTGTATATCATAATCAATTTGATGGAGAATATCTATTACCAGAATTAAAACATATGGATTTTATTTGGTGGATAAGAGGAGAGTGGATTGAAGATGAAAAGGTCAATGATATTTTACAAACAGTGCGAGGGATCAAAGGAGTGCAACTGGTAGCTGAATTAACCCCTGATCAAATCAAAAATAAAGGACACCTTATTTTTGAATAATTATCTTTTAATTGATATAAATTCTTTTTTCTTTTGCAGTAGTACATTGCCCAATAGGAGTGGTGTATTCAATTCCAAATTCTTCTAAAATAGTTTGTACTTGATTTAAAGCGCTAGGAGCTACCGCAATTAATAATCCTCCATTGGTTTGAGGGTCGGGTAAAAGTAATTTGGCTTCCTGTTCATTAACATTTGGTCCTAAAACCACACCAGCACTGCATGAGCTCCAATTACGTGCTGTGGCGCCTGGTATTGTTTTTTGTTCAATATATTTTCTTACTGCGGGTATTATAGGAATAGCATTGTAATGAATGGTGGCGGATACATTACTGCCTTCCATCATTTCAGTTAAATGTCCTAATAATCCAAAGCCTGTTACATCGGTCATGGCATGCACCTCTTTTATTTTTCCTAGAGCGGCCCCCGCTTTATTAATGGTGGTGAGTTGTTTGACCAAAAAATTTAAATCTTCATTGGTTAATACGGCTCTTTTTTGTGCAGTAGCCATAATTCCAACGCCCAATGGTTTTGTTAATAGTAAGACATCATCTTGTTGCGCTGTATCATTTCTTTTTAAATTTTCTATGGCAACCATTCCATTTACTACTAACCCAAAAATTGGATCCTGACTGTCAATGCTATGTCCACCAGCTATTACAATTCCAGCATCATTACAAGTTGTACGGGCACCCTCCATAACTTTTGCAGCTTCGCTTGCTGGCAGAGTGGCCAAGGGCCAACCCAAAACTGCTAAAGCAAAAATAGGATTGCCTCCCATGGCATATACATCGCTGATGGCATTTGCTGCTGCGATTTGTCCAAAAGAAAATGCATCATCTACAATGGGCATAAAAAAATCAGTGGTACTTATCATAGCAGTTTTTTCATCCCATTGATACACTGCAGCATCATCTCTACTATCATTACCCACTAATAAATTTTTAATATTGGTTTTAGCACCTACATTATGTGCATCTAGTATTTCAGAAAGAATGGCGGGTGAAATTTTACAACCACAACCTCCGCCTTTAGAATGTTCAGTTAATTTTATACTCATTATTAAATTTATTTAATTTCTATACATAAATTTTCAAAAGCATCTATAGTTCTTTCATCACCCTCTACTATCCAATTTTGAATAGCAACACTTAAAGTTTCACTTAAATGCTGTTGCATTTTTTTTATATCCCACACTTTATTGGTTATTTCTTGCAAAGAAATGGGATTGGCTGCAACCTCAGAAAAAGTGCTTTGATTAATATTTATACCAATCCCTATAATTGACCAAGTCCAAATCTTACCTCTTACTATATTTTCTATTAAAATACCTCCTGCCTTTCTGTCACGATAATAAATATCATTGGGCTTTTTGATTTTAGTTTCATGTCCAGCAAAATTTTTAACAAAAGCGTGACAGCCCAAGGCAATTGCTGCAGAAAAGGAAATCTGGTCGGCGGGCGTCCAAATTGTATCATTTTTTAACTGCTTTAGCTCTAAAACATAGGTGGAAAGTAAATTTTTTCCTTTTTCACTTTCCCAAATACGTCCATGTTGCCCCTTCCCAGCTGTTTGAAACTCAGCGGTATAACAACTGCCAGATAAGGCCAAACCTTGTTGGACTTGTTCCATGGCATAAATATTGGTACTGGTAATACTAGTAAGTTCGATGAGCGGCTGTCCTAATTGTATATTTGGTATGGCAGGTAACAAAGAATTGCTATTTTTGTAAAGTTAGTTTAGATTCATTTTAGTTCACTAAATTGTTTTAACTATAAGCCCTATCACAAATAAAATTTAAGAATCATTGGAACCTCTTTCTGCTTTAAAAAACCGAAAAAAATCTTCGGTGGTGCAACTTACCCGCAGCTCAAAAATTTTCAAAACAATTATACAAGCTATACAAGATAAAAAGGGTACTAATATTTTAAGTTTAGATTTAAAGAAAATACCAGAGTCCACCAGTGATTTTTTTATTATTTGTGAAGCAAATAATACCACTCAATTAAAAGCTATTGCCGACTTTATAGAATTAGAAGTGAAATCCAAATGTGGTGAAATTCCCTATAAAAGTGAGGGGAAAAATACGGCACAATGGTTGCTCATTGACTATATCAATATTGTGGTGCATGTGATGCATCCTGAAGCAAGACGATTTTATCAATTAGAAGATATGTGGAGCGATGCGGATACCAAATTACATGATCTTTAAACCATTTTTTATAAATATTGTTTAATATAGAGTAGCATTTATAGTATACATCAAGCATTAATAATTTTACATGATACCAGATAATAATAAGAAAAAAGGATCTCCTTTGACCGATGGCCCCAAATTGCCCAAATTTAATATTTATTGGATTTATGGTTTGATTGCCATTTCCTTATTGTCTGCACGTTTTTTTCAAACTGCTCCAGATATTTTAACTACTTCAGAACTTGAATTCAAACAAGTGATGTTAACAGGCGGGGATGTAGAAAAAATTGATTTAATTCAAAATAAAGAATTAGTTCGTGTTTACATAAAGCCGGATAGTATTGACAAAGATTTTTATGTTCAAAAATTAAAACGCAAAATTGATAAATCAAAAATTAAAGGAGTGCCTTTATTTGAATTCAATGTTACAGACTGGAATAGTTTTAATGAAAGACTTCAACGATTTTATGAACAAAAAAATATTCAAGAAGTACCACAAAATGCAGTGAAAGAAGGTGAGTGGTTTGGTCCTATTGCCAACACTATATTTTCTCTAGTACTCATTGTAGTAGTATGGGTATTACTTATGCGCAAGATGGGAGGAGGTTCTGGAAGCGGGGGTGGCCCAGGTGGTATATTTAATGTAGGAAAATCAAAAGCTACTTTGTTTGAAAAAGGGGGCACCAAAGTAAACATTACTTTTGCTGATGTGGCAGGATTAGAAGAAGCCAAGGAAGAAGTAATGGAAATTGTTGACTTCTTAAAACAACCCAAAAAATATACAGCCTTAGGGGGTAAAATTCCAAAAGGAGCTTTATTGGTGGGTCCACCTGGTACAGGTAAAACTTTATTAGCGAAAGCAATGGCTGGAGAAGCGCAAGTACCCTTCTTTAGTTTAAGTGGATCCGATTTTGTAGAAATGTTTGTTGGGGTAGGTGCTAGTAGAGTTCGTGATTTATTTAAGCAAGCGCGAGAAAAAGCTCCTTGTATTATTTTCATTGATGAGATAGATGCCATTGGTAGAGCACGTGGAAAAAATGCGATGATGAGTAATGACGAGCGTGAAAATACTTTGAACCAATTATTAGTAGAAATGGATGGATTTGGTGGAGATACTGGTATCATAATTTTGGCTGCTACGAATAGACCTGATGTATTAGATTCTGCTTTATTAAGACCAGGTCGTTTCGATCGTCAAATATCTATTGATCGTCCAGATGTAAAAGGACGTGAGGAAATATTCAAAGTACATTTAGGTCCTCTTAAAGTTTCAGAAAATTTAGATGTACATAAATTGGCAGAACAAACTCCAGGTTTTGCAGGTGCAGATATTGCCAATGTTTGTAATGAAGCAGCTCTTATAGCAGCTCGTAAGGGAAAGAATGATGTGGAAATGAAAGATTTTCAAGATGCTATCGATAGAGTTATAGGTGGATTAGAAAAGAAAAATAAAATTATTTCAAAAGAAGAAAAAGAAGTGATTGCGTATCATGAAGCGGGACATGCAATTTGTGGATGGTTCTTGGAGCATGCTTATCCATTATTAAAAGTAACTATTGTTCCAAGAGGTACGGCTGCATTGGGTTATGCTCAGTATACGCCTAAAGAACAATATTTGTATACCATAGAACAATTAACAGATCAGATGTGTATGACTTTGGGTGGTCGTGCAGCGGAACAAATTTTCTTTGGAAAAATATCTACTGGTGCATCAAACGATTTACAACAAATTACTAGAATGGCTTATTCTATGGTTACTACTTATGGTATGAATGATAAAATTGGTAATATTAGTTTCTACGATCCCAGCCAAGAAAATACTTTTCAAAAACCTTTTAGTGAAGAAACAGGAAAAATAATTGATGAAGAAGTGCGTAAAATGATCGATGCTGCCTACCACCGAACACTAGACCTACTTACTTTAAAGAAGGCTGAAGTAGAAAAACTAGCTAAAGAATTATTGGATAAAGAAGTTTTACATAAAAGTGATGTAGAAGCTTTAATTGGAAGAAGGCCTTATGAACAAGAAAAGGTAGTAACTTTAGATACAGAAGAGACTAAAACGGAAACTACTCATAATACTACTTCGGAACCTGTCGATACCAATACAACTTCCGATTCCAATGCAACTGCCGATTCAAATTCATAAGCACTGAAAATATTTTAATGCAATCACAAGGAGCCAAAACAAAAATTTTACAAAAAATAAAACAAGCCTTAGAAAAGCCTGTTGCGGTTCCATTTCCTGATCAAATTGCTGATAGACCCATTTTTATTCCTACGGAACAAGAATTGGCAATTGGCTTTGCGCAAAAATTTACAGAATTATTAGGCAAATTTGTTTATTGTAGTGATGAAGCAGAACTTGCCCAACAATTAGGGAAGCTTATTCATTCCCAAAAATGGGAAAAAATATATTCCAGAGAAACAGGATGGTTGGATGACATGAAAGAATTTAGTTTTGATCCAGTAACCACCGATGATTTAGCAGGTTGCGACGCTGCTATTACTTTATGTGACCATTTAATTGCTAGAACAGGAACCATTGTTTTAAGCAGTCAACAACTTAGTGGTAGAACCTCTAGCGTTTATGCGCCTGTTCATATTTGTATTGCTTATACACATCAATTAGTATTTGATATTAGTGATAGTTTGGCTGCTTTTAAAGCTGAATTGGATGCACTTCCTTCTATGATTAGTTATGCAACTGGGCCCAGTCGGACCGCAGATATTGAAAAAACTTTGGTAGTGGGTGTACACGGACCTAAAGAAGTTTATTGTTTTTTAGTAGATAAGTTATTAGATTAGTAACTTTAGTGCAGTCATCTATTATTATCATTTAAATTATTTACCACATGCAGTGGGTGCCAGGCAAAAAAATTTATTTTCTTTCTGATTTCCATTTAGGAGCACCTAATGCTGAGCAAAGTCTTTTAAGAGAAAAAAAAATAATTCGTTTTTTACAAAATGCAAAAAAAGATGCTTCAGCCATATTTATAGTGGGGGATATATTTGATTTTTGGTTTGAATATTCTACGGTAGTGCCTAAGGGCTTTGTAAGGCTCCTAGGTTGCTTGGCCGAATTATCCGATGCCAATATCGAGTTGCATATTTTTACTGGCAATCATGATTTATGGATGAAGGATTATTTTATGCAAGAATTAAATGCAAAAGTTTATTTTGAGCCTCAGGTATTTCATTTTGCACAAAAAAAGTTTTTTATAGGACACGGAGATGGATTGGGGCCTGGTGACAAAGGGTATAAGTTTTTGAAAAAAATATTTACCCATCCTATATGTAAATGGTTATTTGGATGGCTTCATCCTGATATTGGGATACCTATAGCTAATTATTTTAGTAATAAAAGTAGGGCTAAGACAGGAACAGCCGATGAAGTATTTTTAGGTGAAGACAAAGAATGGTTGATCATTTATTCCAAACAAAAGGCCAAAAATATTTCTGCAGATTATTTTATTTTTGGACATAGACATTATCCAATAGACATTGCCTTGCATGAAACTAGTCGTTACATTAATTTAGGAGATTGGTTAAAAAACAATACCTATGGCGTTTTTGATGGAGATACAATGCAGTTAGTTTCATGGAAGGAAGAATAATATATACTTTATGATGAATTTAGATGAACAATTTTTAAATAATTCTATACGTAGTTATATTATCATTATAACTGTATTTATTATAGCATTTATAGTCAAGAGATTTATATCTCGTTTTTTTGCTAGTATCATATATACTTGGGTTGATAAAAAAAATCATTCGGAATTAAGAAAAAGTCATGTGCACCGTTTAATTATTCCCATTGAGCGATTTCTTATTTATTCAGTGGCAGTGATTGCTTTATATGAACTTCATTTTCCTGCAGAGTGGAATATTCATTTATATAAATTAACAATGCAGGTGGTGGTTGAAGCAGTAGTGAAATTAATTTTTATTATTTTATTTATACGTGTTTGTTTACGCACTTTAGAATTTGTTGCAATTGTTTTAGAGGAGAAAGCTAAACTAACTAAAGATCAAACCGACGATCAGTTGGTATTATTTTTTAGAGATTTCTTTAAAGTTATTTTATACATCGTAGGCTTTTTATTAATTCTTCATTATGTATTTAATGAAAATATTGGCAATTTAGTCACCAGCTTAAGTATTGTGGGAGCCGCTGTGGCATTATCTATGAGAGAAAGTCTTGAAAATATAATTGCATCTTTCATTATTTTCTTTGATAAACCATTTACCATCGGAGATTTAGTAAAAGTGAATAATTTTACTGGAACTATTGAAAAAATTGGACTAAGAAGTACACGTATACGCACCCAGGATAAAACTTATATCTCTGTTCCCAATAAACAAATGGTAGATACTATTGTTGACAATATAAGTTTAAGAACTGAGCGCAAAATTGAATTAGACTTACAATTACATGTAGCCACTTCTGCACAAGACTTAACTGCTTTTAGTGAATTTATGAGAGGGCAATGCAGTCAAATGCATTCCATTTCAAATGTACTGGTTTATGTATCAGAAGCTGGAAAACAATACCATGTTTTGCATGTTGAATGCTTGGTAGCCATACAATTAAGTCTTCAAGAATTTTTAGCTATAAAAGAAAAAATAAACGTGATGGCTATTTCGTATGCTAATGATAATAAAATTCAATTTGCTACTCCTGTATAAATAAAATTCAATTTACTATTGAGCTTTAATTTTTATAAAGTTTCTTTAAGTGAGACTAAGAATTGCTTTATATTTTGTAAACTATTTAATAAAGCACTATTTTTTTCTGCTTTTTCTTTATTATTTTTTAAATAAGTTTTAGCTCCTTCTATTGAATATTTTTTTTCACGCAGTAAATAATAAAGTTGTCTTAGAAATTCGATATCCTGTGCTCTAAATAATCTATCTCCTTTTCTGGTTTTTCTGGGTTGTAGTTGTTTGAACTCTTTTTCCCAATATCTAATTAATGATGCGTTTACATTAAACCAATGGGCTACTTCCCCAATAGGATAATATAATTTTTTAACCAGTTCTTCCGAAGAAGGAATATTTAAATGATGTATTTCCTCATCCATCGAAGCAAATGATTTTCTTCCTCTTTTAGAAGTAGAAGAGGTAGATGTGTGGGACATGGGTGTTCTGGATACAGAGGGTAATATTTCTTCATTTAAAATAGGTTCCTTTACATCAGTTGTATGTATTTCACTTGTGTTTAGTTCATCCGCTAATACAACAATGGGTGTTGTGGTGCTATTATTTGCTTTTTTCTTAGGCTCTAACCCAAATAAGTCAAGCTGATGCAAGTGTTTTGGCATAGAACAAAGTTAGGGGACTATGAATAGTAACTAACCTGTCTAAATGATTGGTGGATAAATTGTTAAGTATGCCCTATTTTTGCAAATGCGGTTTTTTATTCTCATTTCATCTAAATTTCATATACCCAAGCCCTTGCTTCATCAAAAGGTATTGGATATCATTGAACTAGGGCTTAGCGTACCAGATTTTCAATTTTATATTGTAGGGGATACTCCAGTAGATGCATTCTTAGATTTGGAGCAAAATAATGATAGAGTTACCATAATTGATGAGCAGGAAACAAAAAAAATAATGGGTACATTGCATCAGTGCATTGTTTTACATTTTGGGGGAGCTTTAAAATTTACACATAGGTTTACTTCCTATTTTATTCCTCTTACACATCCCAGTAATCATAAAAACCTTTCTTTTTTTAAAAAATGGGCCTTAGAAAAGTCTTTTAAAAATTTTATTCAAAAAGCAGCAGCTACTTATGTTACAAATGATGGGTCTTTTTATTTTTTAAAAAATAAATATAAAAATTTTACAAGTCGTATTAAAGAAGCTTATTTGCCCATTACTACCTTACCTAGTTTTGAATGGGTGGCTTTGGCGGAGGCCAAAAATAAATTAACTGAAGGGGCTAACTATTTTTTAGCTTTTCAGCCTTTAGAAGCATTTGTGGATATGCTTAAAGAGTTTTCTGTTTTTAAAAAATGGCAACAAACCAATATGTCACTTGTTTTTATTTTTGAAAATGAGTTGGAAATAAAACAAGCTAAAAAATTATTGGCAGGCTATACATTCAAAGACTCCATTATTACACAATCTATAGATGCTTTTGATATTAGTTGGTTAGCAGCCGCATATGCAGTTACATTGCATACGTTTCATTTTAATAAAACTATTTTGATGGAAATGGCAATTCGATTTCAAATTCCATTACTTATCAACCATAATAAAAATGCGCCATCATTTTTTCCTTCTTCTTGGACAGATGCTGGAGAAATATTTTCTTTTGATGAAAAAGGGGCACTCTCTAATCATTTTAAATTATACTACAAAGACGAACAGTATAGACAATCTAGGATAAACCTTTCGAAAGAATGGCTTACTAATTACTATGCCAAAAGAGAGAAGTCGGGTATGGCTTGCTTACCCCTTTCATTCAACAACCATTAAAATTCTTATTTAATTAATTTGTATTTTTGTGCTTTAAAATTTTTTTATGCATCAGTCAAGTATTCAAGTTAACATAGATTTAGACAATCAAAAAATTCCTCAAAGTATACAATGGTCGGCCACCGATAGTACTGCTACAGAGGCGCAAAATGCCCGCGCTATGATGCTTACATTTTGGGATCCTACCGATAAAACTGCTTTACGCATAGATCTCTGGACCAAAGAAATGATGGTAGATGAAATGGCCGATTTCTTCTATCAAAATTTAATGGGTATGAGCGATACCTATTTAAGAGCTACTCAAGATGTAGCCTTATCCAATGAATTCAAAGAATTTGCTAAAACATTTTATACAAAATTTAGAGCAAGTCAACTTTCAGAAAATAATAAATAAACAATTTTATGTCTTTAGAAAACGAAGTAATGTCTTTAATGAAAGACGCTATGAAAAACAAAGATGAGGCTTTGTTAAGAGGATTAAGAGCTATTAAAGCTGAAATTATAAAAGCAAAAACTGAGCCAGGGGCTAATGGCAGCATTACTCCTGAAACAGAATTAAAACTATTACAAAAATTAGTGAAGCAACGTAAAGACTCATTAGCCATCTTTGAACAACAAAATAGAGCTGATTTAGCAGCTAAAGAATCGGAAGAAATTGCAGTGATTGAAAAATTTTTGCCGGCTTCATTGAGTGAAGAAGAAGTAAAAGCAGCTGTGAAAGCTATTATTACACAATTGGGTGCTACGGGTCCTGGGGATTTAGGTAAAGTGATGGGCGTGGCTACTAAACAATTAGCGGGTCAAACAGATGGTAAAGTCATCGCTGCTATTGCTAAAACTTTATTAAGCGCTTAGTCAATGTGGTTAGATATACTTACTGGCACTGTATTTATTTTTGCTCTTTTACAGGGCTATAGAAATGGTTTTATAAAAGCAATTATTTCATTTTTTTCATTAATGATTGGTTTATTACTTGCTTTTCAATTTGCTGGTTGGGTAGCAAATGTCTTAAAAGAGCACACTAAAATTGCATCATATTGGTTGCCTTTCATTTCCTTTTTACTTATTGTAGTGGCAGTACTTGTGATTTTAAAATTTATTTCGGGACTTTTACAACAAACTGCTGAATGGTTATTATTGGGGTGGTTAAATAAATTATTAGGAATTATTTTATATGCGGGTATCTATTTTACAATGCTAAGTGCTGTAGTTTATTTTTTACAAGTATTAGGTATACTTCACATTACAGAAATGAAACAGACTTATAGTTATTCATATCTCCAAAAATGGTGGCCTTATTGCATTGAAAAAGCTTCTGCTTGGATACCTTCTATGAAAACTACCATTACTACTTTTTCAAATTCTTTTAAATAGTCGTTTTTTCATAAAATAGATTGATTTTGAGTTGGTTAATAAATTGTTATTTATTCTATTTCCCCATCCTTTGTGTTTTTTTGCTTTTCTAGTTTTTACTATGAAATAGCTATCTTTATCAAAATCTCAACATAGTCTAAAGCACTATATTACATGGAGTATAATATAATTAAGGAAGGGAAGTTTGAATACTTGGAAGTAGGGGAAGGAGAAATCTTAATGCTCTGCCATGGACTTTTTGGTGCACTAAGTAATTTTACAGACTTGATTGAAAAATTTAAACATCACTATAAGGTGGTGGTTCCCTTACTGCCTTTGTTTGATTTGGATATTTTACATACCACAGTAGCTGGTTTACAAAATCATATAGCTGCTTTTATTGAGCATAAAAACTACACTAATATTCATTTATTAGGGAACTCTTTAGGGGGTCATGTTGCATTAGTGTATGTTTTAAAACATCCTGAAAAAGTAAAATCACTTATTTTAACGGGTAGTAGTGGTTTATTTGAAAATGCAATGGGCGATAGTTATCCTAAAAGAGGAGATTATGAATACATAAAAAATAAAACAGCACAAACTTTTTATGATCCAGCAATTGCTACACCTGCTTTGGTGGATGAGGTTTTTGAAATTACTAGGAATAGATTAAAGGTTATTAAAATCATTGCTTTAGCAAAAAGCGCTATTCGTCACAATTTAGGAGAAGAGCTGAATCAAATAAAACAACCCACATTATTAATTTGGGGTAAAAATGATATTGTGACACCACCCTTTGTAGCTGAAGAATTTAAAAAATTAATTCCAAATAGTCAGCTTCATTTTATTGATAAATGTGGTCATGCTCCCATGATGGAAGTGCCAGGAGAATTCAATGTATTATTAGAAAACTTTTTAGTATCTCTTCCTAAATAATAATACTATGCTTACCAGTCAACTAGCTATAAAGGGTTTTCCGATGTTACGATTAGAAGATACTGCCTCTTTTGTTTTGCAATGTATGGAAGATTATGAAGTACAACATTTGCCCATCATTAAAGAAGATTATTTTATTGGTATAGTATCAAAAGAATGGGTATTGGATATGCCTTTAGATCAGACAATTGCTCATCATACAGACGATGTACTTAGAATTGGAATTAATGGATCTGCCCATTTCACCAAAGCTTTAGAATTATTTTCAAAACATGATCTTTCTTTATTACCAGTTTTAAATGAACAACAAGAATGTATTGGTGTTATTACTCAAAAAATTTTAAATGAAAACCTCACTCGTTTTATTGGGGCGGCTCAAAATGGAGCTATTTTAGTACTTTCCATACCCCCTTATCAATATTCTTTAGCAGAAATGAGTCGTCTAGTGGAAACCAACAATGCACAAATCTTACAATTGAATAGTGTGTTTGACGAAACTTCAGGGGCTATGATAATTACCCTTAGAATCAATCAAGAAGAAGCTTCTGCTATTATTGCCACATTTGAGCGTTACGATTACCAAGTGTTGCATTATTTTGGCAAATCGCCCCTGCATAATGATATAGAAAGCCATTACCATCATTTAATGAATTATTTAGATGTGTAATAAAATA
>CAZWTV010000003.1:0-39300 GCA_964637225.1 uncultured Sediminibacterium sp. | reverse complement strand
AATACATGTTTAACTATTGGATATAAACAGTTCATTTTTAGTTAATGGATTGTTAATGACAACTGTTCGTAATTCACAAGTTTTAGTTTAATTTTGCCCCCATAAACAATAATCCCATACAAAATGAAAAGTGTTTTAAAACAAGCGTTATCCTTGGTATTAGTTATTTTAATATCTATTATTAAAGTAAACGCACAAGAAACAACTGCAGAAATTCAAGGTTTAGTTACCAATGGTTCGGCTGGATTAGCTGGGGTATCTATTACTGCTATTCACCAACCCACAGGTACTAAATATGTAACTACTACTCGTAATGATGGTAGATACAACTTAACCAACTTAAAAATTGGTGGTCCTTATTTAATTGAAGTTTCTTATGTAGGCTTCAAAAAAGATAAACAAGAAGACGTTACATTATTATTAGGTCAAGCTTATAAGGCAAACTTCAAATTAGTAGAAGCTTCTAATAATTTACAGGAAGTAGTTGTTAAATCAACTAGCCAAGATAAAATTTTCAATAATGCTAGAACGGGCTCTCAAGAAACATTTAATAGAAATCAAATCACTAGTTTGCCCACTATTTCTCGTTCTTATAAAGACATCATCAAATTAACTCCTACTTATAATGGTATGTCTTTTGGTGGTCAAAGTTCTCAATTAAACAATATCACAATTGATGGTGCTAACTTCAATAACTCTTTTGGATTAGCTGGTGATATTGGAGGTCAAACTGGTCAAGTTGCAGTTTCTTTAGATGCGATTGAGCAAATTCAAGTAAATATTTCTCCATTCGATGTTCGTCAAGGTGGTTTCGTAGGAGGTAACGTAAACTCTGTTTCACGTTCAGGAACTAATACAGCTATTGGATCGGTGTATCAATATTATAAGAGCAAAGATTTACAAGGGTATGATGTTAATGCTGCTCCCTATACTATAACTGTTCCTAAGCAAGATTTCTCTTATGATTTGAAAGGATTCACAGTAGGGGGTGCTTTAATTAAAAATAAATTATTCTATTTTGTCAATGGTGAACAAGAAGAAAGAACTTTTCCTGCTATAACTTGGACAGCTTCTACCTCTTCATCACCTGCTAATGGTACAACAATTTCTGCCGCTAACGCAGCAGACTTAGATGCTTTAGCTGCATTTTTAAAATCAAAATATAATTATGATCCAGGACCTTATCAAGGATATTCTTATGCTGCAAAATCTAAACGTTTAACTGCAAAGATTGACTGGAACATTGATGAAAACAATACATTTACTTTCAAGTATAGCTATTTAAAATCATCTAGCGATCAACCCCCTTCCAATAGTGGTTCAGTAGGTCGTAGACAAGCTGATGCTACCGCACTTCCTTTTTATGGAGCTGGTTACCAAATTAATAATAACGCCAATGTGTTTATTGCTGAGTTAAACACAAAGTTTTCAAACAGATTAAGTAATAAATTACAAGTGGGATATACTGCCTTAAGAGATTTTAGAAATGCATTATCTTCTAAAGAATTTCCAATGGTGGATATCTTAGATGGTACTGGAACTATTTCAAGTAGTAAACCTTTCACCTCTTTCGGATATGAGTTATATACTTATGGTAACAAATTAAACACAGATGTATTCCAATTCAATGATATCTTATCATTATATGCAGGAAACCATGAGATTACTGCTGGTATACAATCTTCTTATAAAAAATATTTAAACGGCTTCTCTCCTAACTATTCTGGTACTTATCGTTTCAATAGTTTAGCTGATTTCTATGCAGCTGCTGCTGGAACAAAACCTGCAGGTAGATATGATTTATCCTATACATTAGGTGGTGGAGATTTTCCATTAGTGGGCCCTAAAGATTTTGAAGCAGGCTTCTTTGTTCAAGATAAATACAGAGCCAATGATAAGTTAACTATCACTTATGGTATCAGAGCAGACTATACTAATTTCTACAACACTTTCTTGTATAACCCAGTTGTAGATACATTAACTAAATTCTATCAAGGAATTCATGCGAATACAGGTGCTCAACCAAGCACTGCTATTCAGGTTTCTCCAAGAATTGGATTTAACTATGATGTTTATGGCGATCAAACCTTACAAATTCGTGGTGGTGCTGGATTGTTCCAAGGCGCTCCTCCTTTTGTTTGGATTTCTAACCAAGCTTCTAACTCAGGTATGGCTTTATTTGGAAGTATTTCAAATGGAACTACTTACAATTTCTCTCCTGATATCAATGCGAATCGTCCGCAAGCAACTGCTGGTTTAAGTAGTTCATATTCCATTAACGTAACGGATCCTAACTATAAATTCCCTCATGTATTTAAAACTACATTAGCTGCTGATAAAAAAGTGGGGAATGGTTGGACAATAACTGCTGAAGGATCTTTTACAAAACAATTGAATGCTTCTGTATTCCAAAATATTGCACTTCCTTCTACAGGTTTATATCGATTATCTGATGGTCGTTGGAGATTCCCTTATACTTCTTCTTATCCATATGGTGGATCTCAAATGGTTACAGGAAGTACTGTTAAGGCTTCTGCAAATAACCCAAGTATTGGTAATGCTATTTACATGACTAATTCTAATGCAGGTTATGCAGCTACTGGAACAATACAAATCCAAAAAGTAACTAGAAACTTTATTGCAACTGCTGCTTACACAAGACAAGTAGCTTACGATGCAGCGGTAACTGGTTCTACTGCAGCTACTATGTGGGGTTCAAAATTAACACATGATAATCCAAATGAGTTTGTGGCTGGTTTATCTAACAACTATTTACCACATAGAATTATTGCGAGCATGGTATACAAAAAAGAAGTTTCTAAAAACTTATTAACTTCTATTGGTTTAGTATATGAAGGCGCTCCTAACTATGCTACTTCTTATTATGTAAGTGGTGACGTAAACGGCGATGGAATCTCTTATAATGACTTAATGTTTATTCCAAAAGATCCATCTCAAATTAAATTAATTAACTCTAACACAGTTACTATTAATGGAGTTGCTTATCCAGATCAAAGAGACCAAACTACACTTTGGAATCAATTAAATACTTTTATAGAAAATAACCCTTACTTGTCAAAACATAGAGGTGAATTTGCTGAAAGAAATGCTTATGTATTACCTTGGACTCATAAATTAGATTTCAACTTTACTCAAGATATCAAATTTACTTCTGGTAAGAATAAGCATACTATTCGTTTAACAGCTGATATTTATAACTTAACTAACTTGTTAAATAAAGATTGGGGTGTATTCTATGTGCCCACAACTGTAACTCCATTAACATTTAGTAAAATTGATACAGACGGTAAAACACCTATTTATCTATTTCCTTTCTTAGATCAAACTAAGCAAGCGCCTTATACAAGAGCTTATACACCTTCTTCAAGTATAGCTTCTCGTTGGCAGTTACAAATTGGAGTTAGATATTTATTTAACTAATCTGTTTAATAATTTCTTTAGCTAGTCTAGCTATAAAAAAAGTCCTTCGAATTTCGAGGGACTTTTTTTATGAGCCTATTGGATACTCTATAGTAGAGAAAATGGCTTATCTTTTTTTCTTTGATTTTTTATCTTCTTCTAAAATCTTTACACGCATATTTTTAAATCTTAAAACATCTCCGTGACCAAGAAAACCAAGATGACCTGTGGTTCTTAATAAACCTGGATGTTCTTTATGATCCATAGTGCCATTTTTAGAAGCAGCTGCATAATCTCCTTCTAATATTACGGTACCATTTAAAGTTACTTTCACTTGAGTTCCTTTTACCATTATTTCCTCCTGATTCCACTCCCCAGTAGGTTTTAAGAAACCTCTTTTTGCTGGAATAACTCCATACACGGAACCATGGTATTGATAGGGTTGTAAATTTTTATATTTATCGGCTTCATTATCTAATACTTGAATTTCAATTCCTACATAAGCAGCATCGCCTTCTAAAGGAGCATGCACACCTATTCCATTATTAGCACCTGGTGTTAATTGAAAGTCAAATCTGTAAATAAAATCAGAATACTCTTCTTTGGTATATAAATTTCCGCCGCTTCCTTTATCCGGACTTACCACAACAGTACCATCTTCTACCATATATCCATCTGTATTTCCGGTCCAACTATCTAAATTAGTGCCATCAAATAATGAAACAAAGCCTTCTTTTTTTTCTTCTTCTGATAAACTTTGTTTTTCATTACTAGGAATTTCTCTAATATATATATTTCTATAAGCTACATAAGTGCCATGTGCTTGTAGTTCAATTTGTTCTTTAGTAAAGATGGGTAAATTTCGATCCCAATAATTTTCTAAGACCACATTGTCTGTTACTAATTGACCATTTAAATAAACTGTCACCCTATCTCCCTTCATTATAATATGAAAATTATTCCATTGCCCAATTTTATTATCGGCTACTACTAGGGGTTTGCTTTGATATTTTTGGTTATTGTATAAACCGCCTGAACCCACTTGTGCGCCTACTTCTGTTCTGCTAGTATCCCAAATTTGAACTTGTGGACTACCCCTTAAATAAATTCCTGCATCACCTTTCTCAGTAATTTTCCAATCCACATACATTTCAAAATCTCCATATTTTTTTTCTGTAGCTAAATTTTCACCGTGACCCGTAAAAACTAAAAGACCCTCTTTAGCTATCCAATCGTTTTTCATTTTTTCATTAGCTATTTGTTCTGCCGCTTTTAACGCAGAATCGCTCATCTTTGCTCTAGCAATAGGATTAGCTACTAATCCTTTCCATCCTGCTAAGTTTTTACCATTAAATAAATTTACAAATCCATAATCATAGGGTAGTTTTAATAAATGATTAGTAAGCTTTGATACTAGTACGGCACTATCTAACCCATGTATAAGCGTTATCGCTTTTTCGAGGCTTGTTCTTATTTCGGGCCCTTTAATATTTTTATCAGCCAAAGCTAATCTGGCTAGTATTAAAGCAGCATCACTATTAATAGTTTCATCTTCTAAATATTTGCTTACCATCATAAAACTTGCAAAACCGGGAATGAAAGAAGCTTCATATAAAATATTTCTTTTTTCTAATCTAGTTTTGGCTATTTCCATTTTATCCTGCAAGTCTAATAAGCGTTGAGCATCTGTTTTAATCAATTTCTTTTCTACACGGACTGTTTTAACTTCAGGTAATTTAAAATTAATATTATCTAATGCTCCTTGTATATGTTTTGCATTTTCACCTGAAGCCGATCTTAATGCTTTGGTTAAAGCCATTTTACTCGCATTACTGTGAATACTAGCTAAAGCCCTGGCTGCATTACCTCCAAAAGTTTCATTTTTTAATAATTTACTAAGAAGAGAAACTGCTGCATCATCTCCTAATAAGCCTAACTCTTTTATTAAAAATTCACGTGCATAAAATGTTTTAGCAGCACTATAAGAACCTGCTAAATTTTCAGCAGTTTGTTTTTTTATTTCGTTATTAAAAGTAGCATTATGAATATAATCACTTAAAGCATAAGTAGCTTTTAGTTTTAATGAATCATTATTTAATAAATGTATTAATTGTTTCCACTGTGCTTTTCCCCAGGCATGCATTGAAGTAATAGCTGTTTCTGTTTCACTAGCATGTTGATAAGGAAAATTATTAATGGTGTTTTTTACTGAGCCTCCTTGTGCTATTACTAAATGGGTATTTAACATCAAGGCCAATAAATAAGTAATTTTATTTTTCATTATAAATAATTTATTTTTAAATATTCCAAGGAGAACGCATAGCTGGGTTAATAAAACTATTGGCTTGTTCGTCGTTTATAAATTCTTGAGTGGTAGGATTAAATTTTAAGTTTCTACCTAATTGTAAAGCAATTTTACCCATATTAATAATAGTACAAGACCTAAATCCATTAGATTCATTGAGTGCGAAGGGGGTCCTATCTCTAACAGATTCTAAAAAATTAGTAACCTGTGGTGCTGGATCAGGCATCATTGCTAATTTTTCTTTTAAATTGGGAATATCAGACTTAAATCCTGCAAAAAGTTTTCCTTTAGGTCCCTCTATGTAAGCAGCATTTGGATCTTTCGCTTCTCCATCTAAAATAATTTTACATCCATCTTCATATGTAAATGTTAATTTTCTAAAAGTTCCGCAAGCATCAGGATGTTGTTGCTCCGCATCCACTTCTACAGCAATGGGACTAGTTTCATCTTTACCTAAAAAGTATTGTATGGGATCAATATAGTGTTGTCCCATGTCTCCTAATCCACCTCCGTCATAATCCCAATATCCTCTGAAAGTTTGGTGTACTCTATGCTCATTGTAGGGTTTAAAAGGAGCTGGGCCCAGCCATCGATCATAATCTAATTCTTCTGGAACAGGCTGTACTTCTAATTTAGTTTTACCTACCCAATAGAATTTCCAATCAAAGCCTGTGGTTTTACTTACAGTCACTGTTAAAGGCCAACCCAATAAACCGGATGCTACTAATTTTTTTATGGGCTTTACAGTAGTATTCATTCCATAAAAATTATCTTCAAATCGAAACCAAGTATTCAAACGAAACATACGCTTATATTGCTGTACCGCTTCAACTACTCTTTTTCCTTCCCCTATAGTTCTGGTCATAGGCTTTTCACACCAAATATCTTTTCCTGCTTTTGCAGCTTCGATAGCCATGATACCATGCCAATGAGGAGGTGTTGCAATATGAACAATATCAACTTCCGGTAGTGCAATTAATTCTCGATGGTCATGAAAAGTCTTTACATTACCACCAACTAATGCAGCGGCCGATTGCAAATGTTTTTTATCTACATCACAAATAGCTACTACACGTGTGCCAGCATAGGGAATATGACCTCTGCCCATTCCGCCTAGTCCAATAATTCCTTTTGTGATTTGATCACTAGGGGCTAAAAATCCTCGACCTAGTACATGTCTGGGTACAATTGATAAACCTGCTACTACTGCGGCCGAATTTTTTAAAAATCGACGACGACTATTTTTTTGTACTTCTTTCATATTTTGTTATTAAAGTAAAAAATATTTAATGTTAAGTAAATTCATTTTCATTCATGCTTTGCTTCTCTAAATTTATTCTTTTTTACTTACATTTATACAATCCAAATACTTAAAATTATTGGTATGAATGAAACGCACTTACACTTAGAAGAACATTTACAAAGTAGCGATATGCTTACAGATATTGTTATTGGAATGAGTGATGGACTAACCGTACCTTTTGCCTTAGCTGCTGGCTTGAGTGGTGCAGTACAGGGGAATGTTAATCTTATTTGGATTGCAGGAATTGCAGAAATTGCTGCGGGTTCTATTGCTATGGGACTGGGTGGTTTTTTGGCAGGTAAAACAGAACAAGATCATTATAATAGTGAGTTAAAAAATGAGTACTGGGAAATAGAACACAAAAGAGAGGTTGAAATTGAAGAAGTTCGAAAGGTTTTTTTAGACTGGGGCTTGAGTCCCAGCACTGCACAGGAAGCCACTGAAGAAATTATTAAGGATAATAAGAAGTGGGTTGATTTTATGATGAAACATGAATTAGGATTAGAAGAGCCCGATCCTAAAAGAGCTAGGAAAAGTGCTTTTAATATTGGGGTAAGCTATATAGTGGGCGGACTTATTCCTTTAATGCCCTATTTTTTTGTGAACACTGCTATTGAAGGACTAAAAATTTCTGCTATTATAACTTTAGCTTGCTTATTTATCTTTGGATTTTTTAAAAGTAAAATGACAGGAGTGCAACCATGGTGGGGTGGGTTGAAGGTAATGATGATAGGTGCTATTGCAGCGGCTACAGCATTTAGTATTGCTAAACTAATAGAAGGCTAAAATAAATAAAACAACTACTTATTAATTTGTTTTAATAGTTTCTAAGTTGTTGTAAAAATTCAAAAATGCAATAATTTCTTCTTCAGATTTTAATTTATTTTTTGAATTTTTTATCCATGGTTCTACTGCATTATTATTGGGTATAGCAGCAAGAAGACTGTTTTTATCTAATGTTTTTAGAGGAATTATTTTACCATTATTATAAATGCTATAATAAGATTTTGTAAAAAAGCTAGTAGTATTTTTTCCAGTTAAAGGATCAAAGGGACTTACTTTTACTAAGTTTTTTTGTAATAAAACTAATTGATAAGCGCCATTGTTAAAAACACGGTAAAATCCTGCAGGTTTATTATCGACAAAATCAGGAAGTACAGCAAATACCGCTAAAATTTTATTAGTATCCTTACTGTTTAAAAAAACAACTTTATCAATTTTATTAGTTTCGGCAACTAATTCACCATTTTTTTCATTTTCGTAATGTACCTCAGTGGTATATAAATTTAATTTTGCTTTTGGCAACTTATATATAGCACCAGTTTTAAAATATAATAAAGCGCTATTCCAATGTTCATCCCAAAATGGAGTTCCCTCTACGTCTTCGTAGGTTAACCCCTTTGCCTTTTTATCTCCAATGGCAGCACTATTTGTAATCATTATCATTCCAGGATTAGGTCCCTTGCTTGCTTCATTTATATCTATTGTAAGGGTTTGGGCGCTAAGTGTATTAGCTACTAATAGGAAACCGAATACTCTACCCATACAATACAATAAGTTGAAATTATTTTTCATATATAAGATTTAAAATCTCGTGAATTAATTATCTACTAATTGGACAAAATTTATTGGATCAAGTTTAGTTATTATTTCGAATAGCCATACCCTTTCTGGTACCATTGTGTTGACCTTCGTTAATAGTTAAGGCGCCATTCACCCAAATATATTTAAATCCTTTAGCATATTGATGTGGCTCAGTATAGTTTGCCATATCTGTGACTTCATTTTCATCGAAAATAACTATATCTGCTATGTAACCTTCTTTAATTAAGCCCCTGTTTTTTATATTAAATTTTTCTGCAGGAAGAGAAGTCATTCTTCTAATAGCATCTTCTAAAGTAATAACACCCATTTCTCTTACATACTTTCCTAATACCCTTGCATTAGTGCCATAGGCTCTAGGATGAGGTTTGCCTGCACCCATGACAGCTATACCTGCATCACTTGCAATCATATTAAAAGGATATTTCATGATATTTACAACATCATTGTCACCCATTCCGTGATACACCATTTGCGCGCCCCCTTTTTCTATCATCTGAATTATGGTTTCAGCTTCTGCTTTCTGATGATGCTTATTACCTAATAATAAATTTATTTCTTCAATACTTTTTCCATTGAAACTGCTGTCGGCTTTAAAACTAGCTACTACTGCATAACTAAAATGCTTTAAACCTCTTTTTTTAATAATACCTATACTATGTTCCGCCACTCTTTTTCTTATTGCTGGATTTTTTAAACGAGCCATGATAGAATCCTGACCATCCGATAAAACCCAATCGGGTAATAATACACTTAATTGCGTACTACTCGCTGTGTAAGGGTATTGATCAATGGTAACATCAATACCTTCTTTTCTGGCATTCATTACTAAAGGAATTGTTTCTTTACTTCTTCCCCAATTGTTTTGACCACTTACTTTAAAATGAGAAATTTCTACTGGTATATGTGCATCACGCCCCACTTGAATAGCTTCGTTAATAGCATCTAAGACTCTATCTTCTTCATATCTTATATGTGAAGAATAGACACCTCCATTAGCTGCAATTACTTTAGCCAATGATACTATTTCTTCTGTAGGTGCATAGGCACCTGGAATATAAATTAATCCGGTGGACATTCCTACAGCACCATCTTGCATGGCTTGAGCTGCCAATTTTTCCATTGTTTGCATTTCTGCTGCAGTAGCATTTCGATTGGCAGTGCCCATGGCTTGCTTTCTAATCGTATTGTGACCTATGAGCGAAGCAACATTTATAGAAGTTCCGATAGAGTCAATAGTATTAAAATAACCTTTTAAATTTTCTGCCGAACCCCCACAATTTCCGGTAATGACGGTGGTGACACCATCATAAATAAAATTTGTTGCTAATGGATTTCTGGTTTCACCTCCTTCAATATGTGCGTGAACATCAATAAATCCAGGTGCGATTACTAATCCCTTTGCATCAATTTCTTTATTAGCTTTCCAATTTTTTAAATTGCCAACAGCCACAATTTTATTATTTAAAATAGCTACATCTTTGTATTGCCAATTATTTCCAGAACCATCAATGAGTTTTCCATTTTTAATAAGATAGTCTGCTTGTTGTGCATTTACTCTTAATAGTGAAAACAAAGCCACAGAAAATAAAATTATCTTTTTCATAGTGTTTTACTTATGCTATAAATTTACTAAATACTCCTTATATTCTAAAGATTTAAATGGGCATAAACTTAAAAAATTTAGTATTTTTAAAGTGGCTGAAATTATCCACTTTATTCGTAATTATTAATAATTCAAATAAAAATTAAAATACATTTACTTAAATCCAAGTAATATGAAAAAACTAATCTATTTTTTAATTTGTTCTTTACTATTTGCTCAAAGCATAATGGCGCAAAAATCAAAAATATTGAAAACTGCAAGTGATACTAGCGCATCTTTTGATGCTTATGTACAAAAGTCAATCAAGGAATGGGAGATACCTGGATTGGCCATTGTAGTTGTTAAAAATAATAAAATAGTTTTTAAAAATTCATATGGTACTACTGAATTAGGGACAGGTAATAAAGTAAATAACCAAACTTTATTCGCTTGTGCTTCTACCACTAAAGCCATGACGGCAACAGCAATGGGTATATTGGTAGATCAAGGTAAAGTGCATTGGGATGATCCTGTGATTAAATATTTACCCAGTTTTAGATTATATGATTCTTATGTTACTACTCAAATGCGCATTCGTGATTTATTTTTACATAATTCTGGAGTAGGTAATACCGATTATTTATGGACCATGAATATGCTTTCTAGTGATGAAATTATGGAGCGTATGCAATGGGTGAAACCCTCTTATTCATTTAGAGCAGGTTTTATTTATCAAAATATTTTTTATGGAATTGCCGGAAAAGTTATTGAAAAAGTGAGTGGGATGCCTTGGGAGGATTTTATTACAAAAAATATTTTTCAACCTTTAGGAATGATTCATACCAGAGCCAAATTAGCTTTGGTGACCGATCCCAATATTTCTAAACCACATGAGAGGATTGAGGGAAAAATTCAAGTGATAGAAAGAGATTCTGCGGATCGAATTGCAGCTGCAGGCTCGGTGTATTCTAATATTGATGAAATTGCTTTATGGTTAAAGTGTATGTTGGATAGTAGTAAATATGAGGGAGGTAGATTAGTCTCTCCAGCTACTTGGATAACGCTATTAAAACCTCAAACTTTTGTAACTGAATCAGAATTTTATCCCACCCAACAACTTACTAAACCAAATTTTACTACCTATGCATTGGGATGGTTTCAGCAAGATTATAAAGGCAGAAAATTAAATTTTCATACAGGAAGTTTATCAGGAGAAATAGCAATTCATGGTCAAATGCCTGAAGAAAAAACAGGCGTATACGTATTTGCCAATTTAGATCATGCTGAAGCAAGACATGCTTTAATGTTTAAAGCATTTGATTGGTATGCACTTGGCGGCACTACCGATTGGAGTTCCGAATTTCTACATTTATATGGAAATATCAAAGAAAAAGCTGCTAATGCAAGAGCCGCTGCTGAAGCCAGTAGAGTAATGAATACAAAGCCTTCATTGCCATTGCAGGCATATGTAGGTACTTATAGTGATCCTTTATTGGGAAGTATTACTATAACTATAGAAAATGAAACATTAAAGGCCCAGAACATCAAATTAGGTAAAGCTTCAGTTACACATTGGAATTATGATACTTTCCAATTAGCTTGGGATAAAAAATGGTATGGAAAGTCTAGTCTTAATTTTAGATTAAATGAAAAAGGAGAAGTCTCAAGTGTAGAAATGGATGGAGCCTCACTTGTAAAAAAATAATTTTATATACTACAACTAAATAACCGTACATGGATTTTTCTAAATATAAAAAAAGTACCACATCGGTATGGGGTGGAGAAACAGATTTAAAACAAAGTGGTGCTGTAACTACACCTATTGTTAATAGTGTTGCATTTGCCTATAACGATATAGAGTATTGGCATGAAGTTTCTTTAGGAAAAGCAGAAGGCTTTATATATAGTAGAAATACAAATCCCACGGTTCAAGTATTAGAAGAAAAAATTCGTTTATTAGAAGGAGCAGAAGCGGCAATATCTTTTTCCACAGGTATGGCTGCTATTAGCAATACGCTTTATACTTTTTTAACTGCTGGCAAAAGAGTTGTCTCTCAAAAAGATAATTATGGAGGCACTAGTAAAATATTTTTAGATTTTTTACCATTGAATCAAGTAGAAGTTCAACTATGTGATACTACCGATTTTGAATTATTTGAAAAAGAAATTAACAAAGGATGTGATTTAGTATACTTAGAAACACCCACAAATCCAACATTAAAAGTAGTAGATATAAAAAGATTAGCCACGGCTGCTAAAAAAGTGGGTGCTCTTGTTGTTGTAGATAATACTTTTGCTACTCCTATTAATCAAAATCCTTTATCATTAGGTGCAGATTTAGTCTTACATAGTGCTACTAAATTTTTATGTGGCCATTCCGATGCTATGGGAGGTGTAGTCGCAGGTAAAAAAGAATGGGTACAAAAAATTTATCAGTATAGAGAAATTAATGGGGCTAGTTTACAAGCAGATGCTGCTTATATGATAGCAAGAGGTATGAAAACTTTAGAATTAAGAATTGAAAGACAAAATAACTCAGCGTTAATAATAGCTAACTATTTAAAATCTCATTCAAAAGTAAGTGATGTATTTTATCCTGGCTTAAATACGCATCCAGGTCATGATATTGCAAAACAACAAATGTCGGGCTTTGGGGGTATAATGAGTTTTGCGCTTGATGGAGGATATGAAAACGTAAAAAAATTATTAACCCATCTTAAATTAGTGCATTTAGCTGCCAGCTTAGGATCTGTGAGTACTTTAGCGGGTCCACCAAGAACCACTAGCCACGTGGAATTAACGGAAGCACAGAGAAGGTTATTAGGTATACCAGAAAGCCTTATCCGTTATTCTGTCGGCATTGAAAATGTAGACGACTTATTACAAGATTTAGATGCTGCTTTAGCCAGTTTATAATTTAAATTTTGGCACCTACACCTTTTACAAATCTGCCTGGTTTTGCATTGGTATGCTCTCCCTCTTTTAAAACTTGTACACCGTTCACCCAAACATGTGTCATGCCAGTTGCATATTGTCTTGGTTTTTCAAAAGTTGCATGGTCTTTAATTTTGCTTGGATCAAAAACTAATACATCGGCATAATTGCCTACTTTTAATTCACCACGCTTTTGAATATGTAAACTAGTGGCAGCTACTTTTGAAAGTTTATTTATAGCTTTTTCTACACTCATTACTTTTTCTTCGTTTACATAATGTCCAATGACACGAGCAAAATTTCCATAAGCTCGAGGATGTGTACTTTGCTTCATAAAAATAGGATCTGTGGAAGCCGATTCTGCATCGGATCCAAAACTAACCCAAGGCAGTACTATTTGTTTTTTTATATTTTCTTCACTCATTAAAAAATAAGCTACTTCAACACGACTACTATCTTGTATGATTAAATCTATAGCACAATCTTCTGGAGTGGTGTGTCTTATTTTAGCAACTTCTTCTAAAGTTTTTCCAGAATATTTAACTAAGGAATCTCTTCTAAATCCAAGTAATAAAACCCTGCTTGCACCACCTGTTCCATAATATAAATTTTCCCAATCTTTTGCATCTGTCTTCATAGCTTTAATCATTTCAGCTCTTATTTTTGGATCTTGTAATCGTAACCATAATTTTCCAAATCCTCCATCTTGTAAAGAAGGTGGCATAGCTGCTGTCATGCCAGTAGCACCTGCTGGATAAGTATACATGTTAGCAGCTACATCAATACCTGCTGCTCTTGCAGCTTCTACTAATTTTATTACTGAATCCATTTTAGGCCAGTTACTTACTCCTCCAGCTTTTAAATGGTATATTTCTCCATGAACTTTTGCTTCTTTAGCAATAGTTATTAATTCATTTACAGCTTGAATAAAATTATTACCCTCACTGCGCATATGTGAAATATAACCACCACCATAAGGTGCTGCCGCTTTACATAATTCAATTAGTTCATCTGTTTTAGCAAAAAAAGCGGGTGGATAAATTAAAGAACTTCCCACTCCTAATGCCCCTTCTTCCATCGCTTGTTTTACTAATGCTTTCATACTATCTAACTCAGCAGGTGTTGGAGCGCGGTTGTCTTCTCCAATAATATTTTCGCGAATAGTAGTAGCTCCTACAAAAGAAGCAATATTGCAACTAATACCACGCTTCTCCATAAAATGCATATATTCTCCTAATGTGTTCCAAGCAATAGGAATTTTATCAGGACCGGTTTGATCATCTTGCATTGCTTTTTTCATCTTTGCATTTAATGGACCCATACTTCCTCCTTCACCAAATACTTCTAAGGTAACACCTTGTCTAATATCACTTTGAGAATTGCCATCTATAATAAGCGAAGTAGGCGCCCAGCTTAGCATATTAATAAAGCCAGGTGTAACGGCCATACCTTTTGCGTCTATCATATGGGTGGCAGTTTCTTTAGATAGATCTCCAATAAAAGCAATGGTATCATTTTTAATAGCAAGGTCGGCTTTATAAGGAGCGCCACCATTACCATCATAGATAAGTCCATTTTTTATAATGGTATCATATTTACTATTACTACAAGCAAATAAAAAACTAATCAAACAAACAGATACTAATTGTTTCATGGTTTTAATTTTAAAAAAATTCGGTTTTTGAATGGAGAATAAGTACTATGTAATTTAATGTTTTTTCAATAATTTTTTTTATATTCAAGTTCGCTTTTTGAGACAAAAACCAAAAAAATACGATTATGTCAAAAAACATTGAAACCAACAAGCTATTCGTTGCAAGCTGTTTAGCTTTATTAGTGACTTCTCTATCCTTTGGAATTAGAGCAGGTGTACTTAGTCAACAAGGTATTGATTTTCATTTAACTAACGCTCAACTAGGCACCATTGCAGCTACCGCATTCTGGGGCTTCCCATTGGCTATGTTAGTAGGGGGTACTATTGTTGATATTATTGGTATGAAGCGTTTATTAGTTCTAGCTTTTCTATTTCATCTCACAGGCATTGTACTTACCATTTATGCAACAGGGTATTGGAGTTTATTCTTCTCAACTTTATTAATTGGTATTGCTAATGGAACCGTAGAAGCTTCTTGTAATCCTCTTGTAACTGCTTTATTTCCTAATAACAAAACCACTAAATTAAATCATTTTCATTTATGGTTTCCGGGAGGTATAGTAATTGGTACTTTAATTGTTTTTTTATTTAATAAAATAGGATTGGGTACACAATTACAAGTAGGCGTCATGCTAATACCTACTATTTTATATGGTTATTTCTTTTCTCAATTGGATTTTCCAGAAACAGAGCGTGTATCAAGTGGAGTGTCTGCTTCAGAAATGTATAAGAGTTTATTAAACCCTTTATTCATTTTTATGATCATTTGTATGTTTGGAACCGCCATTACTGAATTATTTACAGGACAGTGGATAGATATTTTATTGAAAAACGTAAGTGATAATGCCATTCTGTTGTTAACTATTGAGACTGGAATTATGGTAATTGGCCGCGCTTTTGCAGGTCCAGTTGTTCATAAATTTTCTCCTTCAGGTGTTTTATTAATTTCAGCGATCTTAGCAGCAGCTGGTTTATATTTACTTGGACATAGCACAGGGAATATGTTATTTCTGGGTGCTATTTTATTTGGAATCGGAGTTTGTTATTTCTGGCCAACCATGTTAGGCTTTGTTTCAGAAAATTTACCAAAAACAGGCGCTGTAGGCATTAACTTAATGGGTGGTGCAGGAATGTTCGCCGTATCGGTGTACATGATATTCATGAGCGATTTCTATGATAAACTGGTAAATGCTAAAATACCAGCAGGTACTTCAGATGCAGATTTAGCTGCAGTAACCAATGAAGCAAAAAAATTAGCAGGACCAGAAGTGATCAATGCTACATTAATGATTCCATTAGTACTCATTGTTGCCTTTATTGGATTGAACGTGTATATGAAAAATAAAAAAGCAGCTACTGCTTAATTCTTATAGGTATTTATAACAATAACCCTTGTAGTCAAATTATTGCAAGGGTTATTTTTTAAATGGGCCTATAGACACTATTAAATTTGAATATGCGTTTACCTATTATATATTTTTTTATATTTTTATTCTGTTGGATAGAAGCTTGTACCTCTAAACCTAATTATTTAAAAAACAAAGATAAAATTGCAAGCTTAATAGATTCTACCAAAACGACTTATGTTTTATATGTATATGATGAGCAGTATTCAATAGAATCTCATTATTATAATAAACAAGGTGATTTACTTAAAATAGTGAAGTATGACGATTTAGCACGCTCAGTTATTTATAATGTACGCTCTAAAAATGCTATAGAATTAAAATTATTAGAAGAGTGACTCTATTGAAATAGCATTTTTTATTCTATTGAAAGTAATACTGCATTTAAATTATCTATCAATGCTGCAGCATTTTCTAAAGAAAAAATTATAGGTGGTTTTATTTTAAGCACATTATTATATGGGCCATCTATACCCATTAAAAATCCTTTATCTTTCATTCTTTCCACTACTAATTTGATCGAATGGGCAGCAGGTTCCTTAGTGGTTCTATCATTGACCAATTCCACTCCTATAAATAGACCTGCCCCTCTTACATCACCTATAATAGTATGTGTGTGCTTAAGCTCTTTTAACCCCTTTATTAAATAATTCCCTACTTTCAAAGCATTTTCCTGTAAAGCCTCTTTTTTAATAATATCCAATACTGCTAAACCCGTCGCCATTGAAACGGGGTTACCTCCATAAGTATTAAAATATTCAATACCATTATTAAAATTATTAGCTACTTCTTCAGTTACAATTACAGCGCCTAGTGGATGTCCATTACCAATAGGTTTTCCCAATACTACAATGTCGGGAATGACTTCTTGTAATTCAAATCCCCAGAAATGCGTACCCACTCTTCCAAATCCTACTTGCACTTCGTCAGCAATACATATACCACCTGAATCTCTCACATATTGATATACTTCTTTTAAATAATGAGAAGGAAGTGGCATTTGTCCACCTACGCCTAAAAGGGTTTCACAAATAAAAGCAGCTGGTTTTTTATTTTCTTTATGTAGACTATCAATAATTTTTTTTACTTCTTTTGCATATTTACTTCCTGCTTTTCCATCTTCTTGAGTAAAGGGTCCTCTATAAATATCTGGATTCATAGCTTTATGTATCCAAGGCATTTGACCCATTCCCCCTATTCTATCAAATTTATACGGACTCATTTCTAGAGTGGTTGTGGAAGTCCCATGATAGGCATGGTCTAAAACAATTACATCTTTTTGTTGAGTGAACTGCCGACTCATTCTAATAGCTAAATCATTGGCTTCACTACCACTGTTGGTGAAATAACAAACTTTTAAATTTTCAGGTAAGTTGGTTGTTAATTTTTCTGCATATTCAACAAGATGCTCATGTAAATACCTTGTGTTAGTATTCAATGTAGCAATTTGTTTTTGCATTACTCTTACTAGTTGAGGATGACAATGTCCAATATGACTAACATTATTTACACAATCAATATAAGTATTCCCTTTATCGTCATATAAATATTGTAGGGCACTTTTATCAATCTTTAAATGTTTTTCATAACTTATACTTAAGTTTTTTCCAATATGTGCCTTTCTTTTTGCTTCTATAATATCATAATTTTTATTGGGTGATATTATAGCACTATAATTACAAGCCAATCTAAAAGCATTTTCAGCTTTAATGGGATTAAGGGTAATTAAATAATTTAATAGTTCCCAAGCAGGTCGTTCTGTAATGAAATGATGTTCGTTCTGTGTCTCTAAAGAACCATTATAAGCAGATTGTGTTACGCTAATACATAAGCGGGCAGCTATTAAATAATATAAAATTTTTAATTCTTTTTCTTCCAAAGCATATGATGAATGATAACCCTTAACTACTAATGCTGCAGCTGCTAAGGGGTCTGATTGATGTAACATTGCATAAGTACATGCAACCGCTACGTTGTTAATAAGAGCGGTGTAAACCATGTCACCAAAATCAATAAGTCCAGTAATAGAATCTCCTTTTACTAAAATATTGTAATCATTCGCGTCATTATGTGTATAAGCTTGTCTATAAGAAGATAATATGGGAAGAACTTCAGTTTCAAATTGTAACATAAAATAATCTGCAATTCTTCTTTTTTCAACATCTTGGATATAATTCATTTTATAATTGGCATCTCTTGCTGTACTAATATCCCAGGTATAATGTCGGTGCATGCCAGCATGCTTAAAGTCTTTTAAACAATTATCCATTTTACCTAAGAAGATGCCTAAATTTTCAAACAAGGCTTTATTTTTATTAGGAACCTCCACCCAAAAATTACCTTCTAAAAAACTTAATATTCTAATGTAATACACTTGTTTATCAACCACCATCTCTGTTAAAGTTTCTGCTTTTTTATTAAGGGTATAGCTTTGAAATTGTGGTGCCAGCTCTGAGGTAGCTAAGTGCTGTAAAATTTTAACCTGGGCTTCTAAAAAAGAGTAATTATGAAAGCTACTAGCTATTTTTAAAATGCTTTTTTTGCCCGACTTTTCTATTAATAAAAAATTAAGTTCGTCATAGCCATTGAGCTCAGATGCTTTTACTATTATCCCATAATAATTTTTGACCCATTGTTCAATGGTTTCTGTGGTAAAATTCATACCAACAAGTTAGTTAATTATTCAGAAAACTTTCTATAGAGGCAGCAACAAGTTGAGGCGCTTCTTCCATAGGGGTATGGCCTATGTTTTTATAAATTGTTAAAGTACTTCCTTTGATATCTTTTTGAAATAGATAAGCATTATCAACATCAATAAGATGATCTTTATCACCCCATAAAATTAAAGTGGGTTGTGTAATTGTTTTAATGGGGTCAGGTAAAAGAACGGTTCTGTTTTTAAATAATGATAAAGTAGCTGCTCTATTACCTTCTCTTAATAACATTTCATAATATCTAGTTACTATTGCATCACTTATAAGCCGATTATCATAAAAGACAGTTTCCAAACTTTTTCGTATTAAAAACTTCGGTGTTATTACTAAAAGTAAATTATTTATAACAGGAATGGTTGCTAATTTAAAACCTAAACTACCTTTTTCATTTTTTTTAGGATAACCACCTGCATCAATTAAAATGAGTTTACCTATTTTTTCAGGGTGTGCTACGCTGTACTGCCAAGCAATACTTCCCCCCAATGAATTACCTGCTAAGGCACATTTTTGAATGTGCATTTTATTTAAAAAAGAATCTAGAAATCGAACATAATAATCTCCTGCATAGTAATTTTCAGGATTAGGACCTGTAATCCCAAATGCGGGTAAGTCAAATCTTATAATTCTTTTTTTATAATGAGTATGAGTAAGCATTATGGAAACTAAGCTATCCCAGGTATGTAATGAGGAAGAAGTGCCATGGATAAGTACTAAGGGAAATGAATCGGTTGGATTCCCTTCATCTCTATAATGCACTTCCATCCCCATTAGGGGTAAATATTTTGAAGTTGCATTAGCATATTTAGCTTTTATTTTTTCTAAAGGAATATCCCTTTGTCCATAAACAGAAAAGGCTACTATCAGTAATACCGCAATACTAATACCAAGATAAGCTAGCCCACGTTGTATGCTTTGCATAAAAATATTTTTAGTTATTAGGCTCTACAAAATAATCTACAACAAATACTTTATCCATATGTGGTTTTAATACAGTTTGAAATGCAAGATGTGCTGGATGTTTTTGATAATCTGCTAAATCTTTTTCTGAGTTAAATGTTAGTGTAAAGCAATGAGTAAAACCTTGGTCTAGATGTTCTGGACTCATGTTTATTCCCCATTGCATATTTTTAACTTGAGGCACTTTACCATATAACTTTGCAAAAGTATGTGCTACATTTTCAATCTCTTGTTTAGAAGAGCTTGCTTTAAAAGTAAATAGCACAATATGCTTTAGTTCACCTGTTCTATTTTGTGCTTTTACATGAAAGAAACTAATAGCTAGAAGAGCTAATAAAATAAATTTTTTCATTTTGGATGTGTTAATAGAGTTTTAAATTATAAGTAAGTCTGTGGGTCGTCACAAATTCTAAAATTTTCATTAAAGCTATTCATTATTTGAATATCTTCTGTAGAAAGGGAAAAATTACTAGCTTCAAAATTTTCAATTAATCTAGTTTTATGAGACGATTTAGGTATGGTAGATATGCCCAGCTGTAAATGCCAATTCAATACAATTTGTGCAGGTGTTTTTTCATATTTTTTACATAGAGAAACTAAGCGATTATCAGAAAATTTTAATCCTCTTGTAATGGGCGAATAAGATTGAACCTGAATGCCTGCTTTTTTGCAATAATTTAATAAGTCCTCTTGATATAACCAGGGAGAAAATTCTATTTGATTGACCGCAGGTACTATATTCGCCTTTAATTTTAATTCTTCTAGTAAATCTATATTATAATTGGCCACTCCAATAGCGCTAACTTTTTTTTCAGCGTATAATTTTTCTAAAGCAAGCCAAGAAGCAGTTCGACCCTCTTTAATAGGCCAATGAATTAAATATAAATCGACATAATCTTGATTTAATTTTTTTAAACTAGTATCAAAAGCTTTTAAAGCAGCCTCAAAACCATGATCAGTATTATTTAATTTCGTGGTTAAAAAAATTTCTTTTCTATCCACTGATGAATTTCTAATGGCTTTCCCAATTTCAATTTCATTTTCATACATGCTAGCAGTGTCAATTAATCGGTAGCCAATAGATAATGCCTCTTCTACCGCTTGTATAGCATTTTCTTTGTACATATCATAAACACCTAAGCCCAATAAAGGCATAGTGATTCCATTATTAAGCTTAGTCGTATTTACCATTTCTCTAGGCCTAATAATTTTTTACCGAGATCGCTAAGAACGGCAGTTTCATATTTGGTTTGCTCCCAATTTCTTGGATCACCAGGAAAAGCATAGCCTTCTGGAGCTATTCTATGTTTCCATGAATTGACTCTCCATTCTCTCAAAGCTTCATTGTTTTCTTCTGCAGGCATCATGGAAATGTATTGAGCAATTCTTACTTTATCTTCGCTGTTGTTGGCTCTAATACCATGTGGCTCTAAACTATTGAAAATTAATAAATCACCTGCTTCTAATTTTACTTTAGTGGGCGTGAAGCCAGTAGTATCTGGTTTAAATCTATCTCTATCTTGTGGTTGAGTTAATTTCCAAGTATCATAAGTTCTATAGAGTTCTGGAATACATTGAAATCCGCCCATATTTTCATCTGTTTGGTCGGCTAATGCTAAAACACCTTGTACATTCACTGGCTTTGTTTCTGGATCATAATCCCAATGAATAAAAGCTTTGTATTCATGACCAGGTCTAATTGGAAAATTTAAATTGGCTCTATCTATTGTTACCCATAATTTTTCTGTACCCCAAATGTCAACAAAAGCATCATACACTCTTTGCATTTGACGATTATTCCATAAGTGTTGATTATTATAACACTCTACCATACCTGTGCCTGCAAGTTCTTTCATTTTCATTTCAGCTCTAGGAGCCGTGTACCAAGTTTCTTTATTATGAGGATCCTTTTGTTCAAACTCCCATAAAAAGTTAGCAGTAGCTAATGCTTGATCACGCGGCACTGCATTTTTAATAACAATATATCCATTGTGTTTCCAAAAGCTCCAATCCTCCTCGCTCAATACACGAAGTGGTTTGCCATTGGATCGATCGTTTAAACTTGTGGCACTACTTTTGGCAGTTGATGGGTTTCCAGGAATGTCTTTATGTGCATTGTTTGGCACCATGGTGGGTACCATGGTCGGCACCATTGATTTGTTTTCCATAGATGATTCGTTTTAGTTTATGGTAGTAAAAATACAGTGTATGGGAGGCTTTCTATTTTCCCTAAATTGGCCTTTATTTGCTCTATATTGATAAAAAATAGCTAAATTGTCTTTAAGTCAGTTATTATAGTAATAATTATAAGTATTTAACCTTTGAAATGAAGTTAAGTTTAGAAAATATTAAACCTGATGAAGGAAGTTCCTTTAAAATACTTTTAACGCCTAATTTGAATGAAATTTATTACTGGCATTTTCATCCAGAAATAGAATTGGTTTATGTAGAAGCAGATAGAGGCATTAGGCATATTGGGGATCATATTAGTAGTTATGAAGGCAGTGACTTAGCATTAATAGGATCTTATATACCCCATTTAAATTTTGATTATGGTGTAAAATCCACTGTGGAAACGATTGTTGTACAGTTTAGGCAAAATTTTTATGAGGAATCTTTTTATAAGCAGCCTGAGATGCAATCCGTATATGATTTATTTGAGAGAGCAAAAACAGGAATTGCATTTTGGGGAACTACTAAAAAGAAAGTAGGAGCATTATTAAAAAAATTAAATGGACTTGCTGCTTTTGACCAATTACTATTATTAATTCAAGTGTTTCAAGAACTTGCATTAAGTAAAGAATACACGCTATTACATACCAGACCCATAGCTTCTCATGCAGTCATAAAAGAGCAAGAAAGAATGCATCAAATATATAAATATGTGGAAGCTCATTTTCAAAAGCCTATAAAAATTAGTGACATTGCTTCTGTAGTAAATTTAACGGAAGCAGCTTTTTGTAGGTACTTTAAAAAATCTACAAAACTTACGTATACCGATTTTGTTAATCAGTACAGAGTCAACCATGCAAAAAAATTATTAATACAAGATGCCAATGTTACAGAAGCGTGTTATGATACTGGTTTTGAAAGTCTTTCCTATTTCAATAAAATTTTTAAAAAATTTTCAGGTGAAAATCCCTCTGCCTTTCGTAAAAAAAATAGACTGTTTTAATACATTATTTTATAACTCCATCCTCCATATGTATTATGCGATGTGTTCGCTCTGCAAAATTAGGATCGTGTGTTACAATTAATAAGGTTTGTTTATACTCTTGTGACAATCGATTAAATATATCAAATACCATATCACTATTTTTTTTATCTAAATTACCAGTAGGTTCATCTCCCATAATTATATGTGGATCATTAATTAAGGCACGCGCTATGGCTACTCTTTGTTTTTCCCCACCTGAAACATGATTGGCTTTTTTGTATGCTAAATGTTCAATGCCTAAAATTTTTAATTTTTCCATGGCTCTATGTTCTACCTCTTCATTACTATATTTATGGAGCTTCAAACCTGGTAACATTACGTTGTTAAGTACATTGAATTCATTCAATAAATAATGAAACTGAAATACAAAGCCTATTTTTTCATTTCTAATTTTTGCTAAAAAGGCTTCGTTATTCTTTGGCATTTCTTCTTGGTCTATAAAAATTTGACCTTCATAATCGGTATCCATAGTTGAGAGTAAATACAGCAAAGTAGACTTGCCACAACCCGATTTACCTGTTAAAGAAACAAATTCTCCTTTATGAATAGAAAAATTAATTTGCTTGAGTACTTGCACACTAATGGGATCGTGGAAGTATTTATTAATATTTTTAGCTTCTAAAATTTCGGTACTCATATTATTTTCCTCTTATAATTATAACCGGATCAATTTTACTTGCTTTACGTGCAGGGAACCATCCAGCAAAATAGGTAGTGATAAATGAAAATACAATGCCAATGATATAAAACCTGGGATTATAATTAATAGGGTAGGTTTTAATAGTAGGAAGAGAAGCCGTATTAAAAGGAATTTGATCAATGAAGGCGGAAAGACTGAATCCAAATAGAAGCCCTAATAAACCACCAAATATACCAATGCTAATAGCGATATAAATGAAAATACTTTTAACATCATTTCCTGAAAAACCCGTGGCTTTTAATATTGCAATAGAATCCATTTTTTCAAAAATCATCATGTTTAAAATATTATAAATACCAAAGCCAGCTACAATAAGTAAAGTGATTCCTACAGCATAGGATATTAAGGTTCTTATAGAACTACCCGTTTCAAATTGAGAATTAGCGGTTTGGATATCTTCAGCATCAATTTGATAGAGTGCTGCATATTCTTTTGCAACCTTTGGGGCTATGGTTATATCATTTAGTTTTACTTGAATTGCTGAGATATAATTACTTGGTTGTGATAATATTTTTTGAACAGTATTAACCGAAGCATAACTCTGTACATCGTCAAAATCTTTGATACCAGATTGAAATAAGCCCACTACTTTTAATTGAAATCTTTCTCCTTTGGAAGTAGTTACTTGTACCATATCTCCTATATTCACTAATAATTTTCCTGCTAGCCCTTTACCTAGAATGATACTATTATTCATCTTAATTAAATCTTCAGTATTACCTGCGGTAACATAGTCATTAAAATGAAATAACCTGCTTTCTTCAACAGGATCAATACCATTCATTGCACCTGTGATATCAATACTTCCATCATTAAAAAATATTTGAGCAGTTAACTTAGGAGAGAATCCTAAAACACGTTTATCTTTTTTTAAAGACTCCATGATAGCACCACTATTATAAATGGCTAACCTATTAGCGTCTGATTTAATAGATGCTATAAAATGATGCGCTTTATTATATTCTCTAGCTAATTGTATGGGCTGATTTTGATTAGGTTTTATATCATTGAATAAACGTATATGGGGAGTTCTATTTAAGATGAGTCCATCAAGTAGATCATTCAAACCACTCATGAAGCTTAATAAAGTAATAAACATAGTAATACTAAAAGTTACCCCAATAGCAGCTATAAGGGTTTGTTTCCATCTTGCAAATAGTAAAGATTTTGCAATATTTATAAGTAGTATTCTTTTCATTATTCAGGTTTATAAATTGCATCATTTGCAGTTATACCAGAAATAATTTCTACTTTTTCATAATCTTTTAAACCTGTTACCACTTTTCTTTTTTCTTTATTAGCTAATAAAACAAAATCATTATCTATTAAGTAATTTCTAGGAATAGTTAATACTTTTTCTTTTACTTGTATAATGATATTTGCTTCTGTAGTTAAATTAGGATATAGATATTCAGGTTTTTTTGTAAATACGGCCTCCACTTTAAAAGTCTTAGATTTTTCATTCATAATGGGAAATAATTTACTCACTTCGGCTTCAAAAACTTTGCCTTTATAACTATCTAAAGTTAATAATACTTTTTGTCCTAATTTTAATTTTGAAATATCATATTCATCTACTTGTAATTCTACATAAAATTCATTAGCATCTCCAATGAGGGCAATGGGTGATTGTGAATTAACCATCTCTCCTTTTTCTTTTGTAAGACTATAGAGTTTACCATTCATTTCACTTTTTACAATTAAGTCATTCATAGTACTAGAAGAGATATTTGCTGTTCTTTGTGTTTGTTCCGATTGGAATTTAATTTGTTTTTGTAAATCGTTACTACGTAATTTAGCTGCATTAAATAAACTAATTGCATTTTTATAAGATAGCTCTCTTTGATCTAATTCATTTTTAGAACCAATTTCTTCAGCCCATAATTTTTTTTGCTTTTCAAATAAAGAAGCTTCATTTTCCATTTTTAATTTTGCTACCTCTAATTCTGTTTGAGCTTGAATTAATTTTTCTTTGTTTTCACTTATTGAGGAAAAATTTGCCAATAATTTTGCATTCTCATAACTTAATTTTTGTGTTGCATCAGATAATTTCAGAATAGCTTGTCCTTTTTTAACAAGCTCTCCATCTTTCACAAAAATTTCTGTAATGATTCCTGAAGATCTTGCATATACTTGATATTGATTATTGCTTTTAATTACACCAGAGGCATATACCGAATAGGTAATTTTTTCAAAATGGGGTTGTATAGATTCACTCTTTTTATTACAAGCTATTATAGTAAGAAGTAAAAGTAGGGTGGTTAATAATTTAGGCATTTAATTATTATTTAACTATATTCAAAGCTAGTAATTATTTCGTAAATTTCTATTCATAAAAAAATGGAAGATGCACCAATTAAAATTTATTCTACACCACTCAATTCTTTTTATTTCTTTACTTTTTAGTTCATCACTTGTTGCTCAAAAGTCTGATTGGTTAATAGTACCTATTCAAAAAAAAGCAAGTATTCATTTTCAAAACCATCAAATCTTATTAGATAATGGTTTAGTACAACGCACTTTTATTGTAGATCCTAATCTAAGTTGTATTAGTTATAAAAATCTAACAAATGGGCAAGAGCTTATTAGAAGTATTGAGCCAGAAGCAAGAATTGTCATTAATAGTATTGCCTATAATATAGGAGGCTTGAGTGGCCAAAAAGAGAAAGCTTATTTAAAAATGGATGTAGAAAAATTTCTACATAAAAATGACTCTGATTTTGTTTTTACTAAATATTATATTAATGATATTAAACCTTTTATTTATTGGAAACCTAAGACTTGGTTAACCAATCCCCATCAAGCTACTGGTAAAGAATTAACACTTGAATTTATATCAAATCTAAAGGCTTTACAAAATATTTTGGTAAAAGTACATTATGAATTATACGATGGTGTACCCTTAATAACGAAGTGGATATCTGTAGAAAATAATTCGCAATATTCTATTAAAATTAATAGGGTAGTGAACGAAGTTCTAGGTTTAGTGGAAGAAGAAAGTGCAGTAGTAGGTAAACCAGAGGAGATGAAAAAACAGCATGGTATTTATTTTGAAACCAATTATGCATTTAATAATGCAATGCGATATGATATTAGTGATCAAACAACACATTGGAAAACTGATATGAATTATACTTCTCAGGTGAATTATAATTTTGAAACTCCTTGTTTATTAGAAATTTATCCTGAAAAGGCACCTGGTATTAATTTAGTGCCCAATGAAGTTTTTAAGTCGGTACGTACCAATGAACTATTAATGGATAGTTATGATAGACAAAGAAGAGGCTTGATGTTGAAAAAGATGTACAGAACAATTGCACCCTGGACTACTCAGAATCCCATTTTTATGCATTTGGTAAGTAAAAATGACCAGGAGGTAAAAAATGCGATTGATCAGTGTGTTATAACAGGTTATGAGGCAGTTATTTTAAGTTTTGGAAGTCATTTAAACATGGAAGATACTTCTATTGAGAACCTGAATAGATGGAAAGTCTTAGCAACCTACGCACATGATCGTAAAATTTTATTAGGCGGTTATTCTTTATTTAGTAGTAGAAGAATTAGTGATGAAGATGATGTTGTGGATATCAAAACAGGAAAACCAGGGGGAGCTTTTTTTGGTAACGCTCCATGTTTTGGAAGTAAATGGGGGCTAGCTTATAGAGATAAAATTCAAAACTTTTTTTCTTATACTGGTTTTGATATATGGGAAAATGATGGGCCTTATCCGGGAGATCTTTGTGCCTCCAAAAATCATCCAGGACATTTAGGTTATGACGATTCGCAATGGAGACAAATGGAGATTCAAAAAGGTTTATATCATTGGTTGAATGAACACGGTGTTTATATAAATGCTCCAGATTGGTATTTTTTAGATGGCACACATAAAATTGCTTTAGGGTATAGAGAAGTTAATTTTTCTTTGTCTCGTGCCCAACAAAAAATTATTAATAGACAAAATATTCATGACGGGACATTAGAAAAAATTCCATCGATGGCCTGGGGTTTTGTTCCTCTTACCAAATATCAAGGGGGTGGACCAGAAGCAGTACTAGAGCCTTTGAGTGAGCACTTGAATGATTATGAACAATTGATGATGCAATATTATGGGGCTGGTGTCCAAGCTTGTTATAGAGGTCCTCGTTTATTTGATACACAGACCACTCAACAATTGGTGACTAGAACGATTCAATGGTATAAAAAATATCGTGCTATTTTAAATGCTGATATGATTCAATTACGAAGAGCAGATGGACGTGATTGGGATGGTTGGATGCATGTAAATCCTTTTTTAACACAGAAAGGTTTAATGATGTTATTTAATCCCACGCAGGAATCTATTACCAGAACTATTTCTTTGCCACTATATTATACAGGGTTAAGTAAAACAACAACCATTAAAGATGCTAAAGGAAATTCAAAAACGTATAACTTAAAAAGAGATTATACCATTGATTTTACTTTTACTATTCCAGCCGATTCTTATAAGTGGTTTGTTATCGAGTAAATACTTACTAAATATTAAAACTGCATTAATTTAAAAATAGTTCATCTACGAAAATCCAAGCAGGAGTTCCTTTACCAGGATGCCATTTTGGTAATTTTTTAAGATTGAGTAATGTAAATTTATAATATTTATAAGAAGCCTGCTTGGGTATACTACAACTAAAAGATTTATTTTCTCTTGTCACCTCTGTTTTTTCTAAAGAGGGAAAATGCGTTTCATTTAATTTTTTAAATTGTTTACCATCATTACTTCCTTCAATAGTTATAGATAAAATAGGAAATATGTATGCTCCATTATCTATAAAGGCGTTGAAATGGGCTTCATGTAAAAGCTTTGCTTCCTTAAAACCAATAATGAATTTCATGGAAGAATCTCGATAAGCTATCCATTTCCCATTGGAAAAGTTTTGTTCTCCTAATTCATAATCAATTAAGGTTTTAGCACCTGAACCAGGATATTTTTTATCTGGATGTGTTATAAAATATATTGTATCAGGATGTATTTCAGATTTATAAAATGTTTTTTGAACAATATCACTACTTAACCAACCAGGTTTAAAGGCCTTCGTTTTTAAAACCGTATTTTTAGTGAAATGTAATTTTTGAGAATATACAGGACTATTTAGACTATCAGGATCACTACCGTCTGTAGTATATCTAACTTTAGTCCCTTTTAAAAAATGTTTAATACCTACATCTAAACTTGTTACTATTATGGAAGAGTCTTGTTCAATAATGGGGCTAGTTAATTTTATGATTTCATTATCTAAATTATCACCTATAACTATTTTCACTTTTTTATAAGATGCCATTACTGACTGAAATGCATGGTCACTAGTATGATTTGTCCAAATATGTAATTCTGTAAAAGGTGCATTTTGTAAAAATGTTGACAATGAATTTGTATTTACTTCTATACCACAAATAGATAAGTAGTGTAAGCTATTCATATTCTTGAGCACCTGTAAATCATTTAAACTTAATTTTGTATAATTTAAATTTAATTTCTTTAAATGTGTGAATTGAACAATAATGGCAAGATCTTCTTTATTAAGAGGCATGCTTTGCATATTCAGATGTACAATTTTATCTTTCAATTTTAAAAGTTGTTGTAATAATTCTCTTTTATAGAAAGATCCTTGAAAAAAATTAACTTCTATTTCATCTGCACCATTAAATAAATAATTTACTGTACAATAGCTAGAGTTAAATTCTTTTAAATCGGGTGCTGTGTTACTGTTCCCGCTTTTTCCTTTAGAAGGTGGTTTATAAGCTAAGGCAAGAATAGCTAAACTATCTGTTTTAGCTAATTCGCTTATTTTTTTAGTAAAACTACCACCTGCATTTACCCATTTATTAAGTAGGGTTAATTCCTCTAAAGTCAATTGTGGTTTGCCGTCTGGAGGCATATGCTTTTCATCTAAGTTAGGTAAATGAATTCTTTGTAATAATAAGGCTTCCCCATTATGAAAGCCAGTTAAAATATTTCCATCTTTACCCCCCTTTTTAATAAGATCAGGATTTTGTAATTGTAACTGTCCTTTTATTTTATCAGGACCATGACAACTAATACACTTTTGTTCAAAGAGGGGAGCAATAGCTTTATCATATACCGTTAAATTTGAATCTACTTTTTTTATAGTTTCTTCCTTTGTGATGGTATGTTGAGGTAAAGAAAGTGCATTTTCACCATGGGTTAACAAGGCCCCTTGATGCGTAAAGAACAATAAAACCAATAAGTATATAAGCCCGATTAGTTTTTTATAACTTGTAGAAAAATTTTTTGAATATATAATAACCCAACTTATTAATGCAATAGAAATACCACCCCATTTATGTAAAGTCAAAGTGGTAGGAGTATAAGCGTCTTGCTTGGATAAAAATAAACCTAATAAAGCTACCACAGAGGTTATAAAACCGTTAGCTACTAAAAATAACTTTTCTATATTTTCTTCTAGAGGTTTATGCTGAAAAAAAATTAAATAAATAATAATTATAATTCCTATGACTATAGGAAAATGTAAAATCAATGGATGCAGCTTACCTAACCATAATAAAAAATCGTTTGATATAATGGTTTCTGTATAAATGGCTAAGAGAACTAAGAGTGGATTTAAAAACCAAATACACCATTCGCCCCACTGATTCAACTTTTTTATTTCCATACTTAGCTTATAATTTCATTCACTACTTTTCCTGCAACGTCGGTAAGTCTGTAACGTCTTCCCTGATGTTTAAATGTAAATCTTTCATGATCTATACCCATTAAATGCATCACTGTAGCATGAAAATCATGAACGTGTACTGGTAAAGAATTGATATTATATCCAAAATCATCGGTTTCTCCATATACACCTGGTTTCACACCACCACCTGCCATCCAAATAGTAAATGCTCTTGGATGATGATCTCTACCATAATTATCTTTTGTGAGTGCCCCTTGACAATAATTTGTTCTTCCAAATTCTCCGCCCCATATTACTAAGGTTTCATCTAATAATCCTCTTTGTTTTAAATCTTTGATCAATGCTGCAGAAGGTCTATCTACATCTTTACATTGTCCCATTAATTCAGAGGGTAAATTACCATGTGAATCCCAACCTTGATGATATAATTGCACAAAGCGAACTCCATTTTCAGAAAGTTTTCGAGCTAATAAACAATTAGCGGCATAGGTACCAGGCGCCAAACATTCTGGTCCATACATTTTTACAATAGATTCGGGTTCGTTTTGTAAAGAAGTAATTTCAGGGACAGCCATTTGCATACGATACGCTAATTCATATTGTTGAATCTTTGTTACAATTTCAGGATCTCCCATATTTTTATAGGCTTCTTCATTCAAAGATGCAATCTCATCTAAAATTTTTCTTTTGTCATCTCTATCAATAAATGTTGGGTCACTCAAATATTTAACAGGCTCTTCTCCACTACTAAATTGAACTCCTTGATGTATAGAGTCTAAAAATCCATTATTCCATAATTTAGAATAAACTCCTTGGCCATTTCCTTTACCCTTACTTAATAAAACACAAAATGCCGGAAGATTTTTATTTTCACTTCCCAACCCATAACTCACCCAGGAACCCATGCTAGGTCTATTACCCACTTGAGCACCTGTTTGAAAAAAAGTAAGTGCAGGATCGTGATTGATGGCTTCGGTATACATGGTTCTGATAATGCATAAGTCATCACTCATACTAGCAATATGAGGAATTGTTTCCCCAAACCAAGCACCACTAGATCCATGTTGAGTAAAATTAAATTTAGATCCTGCTAAAGGAAATTTAGCTTGATTCGCTGTCATGCCAGTTAATCTTTGCCCATTTCGTATGCTGGCAGGTAAATCTTGGCCATGCATTTTTTGTAATAGGGGCTTGTAATCATATAAATCTAATTGTGATGGAGCTCCGTTTTGAAATAAATAAATAATGCGCTTTGCCTTGGGTGCAAAATGGGGCAATACATTAGTAAATAATTCTTCTTCATTATTGGTGTCAAAAAGATTAGGTATCATTAAGGAACCTAGTGCAAGCCCACCAATACCTAAACTTAGTTTAGATAAAAATTTTCTTCTATTTTGATTTAAGCCATGTTCTAAAAATTCATTCATATAATTTATGATTTTGTAATGGTCTCTTCTAAATTGTATAATATCAAAATGGTTTTCATTAATGCGGCAGCCTCTGCTTCATTATATTTTTTGGAAGGATGTTTATATTCTCCCACTTCTAAAGTATTTTTCAGCACATTCCTATTTGTAGTATAAAAAGCAATTTGTTTTTCACAGTAGTTTATTAATTTATTGCGCTCAAATCTGGAAGGCTTTCTTATGACAATGGTTTCAAAAGCTTGGTCTAATTTATCTTCTAATGATTTATTAGTAAGAGAAATATTTTCTGCTAGTACACGTGATGCCTCTAATACAGTAGGATCATTTAACATTGTTAAAGCTTGTAAAGGCGTATTGGTGCTAGCTCTTTTTGCCTCACATTGATCTCGATTACTTGCATCAAATACCATCATACTAGGAGGGGGTGCCGTTAATTTTATAAATGTGTAAAGCCCTCTTCTATAAATAGCGGGTCCGTGGTCTTGTTTATAAGAGGCTAAAACACCTCTGCCTGATGTGGTGCTTTCCCAAACACCTTTAGGTTGATAAGGTTTTACACTAGGTCCGCCCAGCATTGGATTTAAAATACCACTGGTGCCTAATACCCAATCTCTAATTATTTCTGCTTTGAATCGTATACGTGGAGATCTAGTATAATATATATTTTCAGGATCTTGTTCTAATTGTTTTTTACTTACTACACTAGACTGCTGATAGGTATTACTTGATAATATTTTTTTTACTAAATATTTTATATCCCACTGATGGTCCATAAAATCAACCGCCAGCCAATCTAACAATGCAGGATGAGAGGGTAGCTCCCCTTGTAATCCATAATCACTCGATGTTTTGACAATACCCTTACCAAAAATTTCTTGCCAAATAAAATTTACAAATACCCTAGCGGTTAGTGGATTCTTTTTTTCTACAGTCCATTTTGCTAACCCCAATCGATTTCTCTCGTATTTTAAAGTATCAAAAGGCATTATAGATTCTAAAGCGGTTGGCTTCACTTCAGTGGTAGTAGGAGCATCATATCTGCCTCTGCTTAATATATAAGTGGGTCTTGCTTTTACTGTATCACCTATTTTCCAATCTCCCATTACAGAGACTTCTAATTTATTAGTATCTGTATGATTGATAAAAGATAAAAATTTTGTTTGTTCTTCTTTCGTGATAAATAATTTTGGATTTTTAGCAGGGGTAGAAATACTCACATCTCCCTCATATCCTTTTTCTTTACTCATATTAAAAAAAGCGTAGAGCTGATAATAATCTTTGTTAGAAAAGGGATCGTACTTATGATCATGACATTGTGCACATTCAATAGTAACTCCTAAGATGGCTTTGCCATAAGTTCTGGTTTTATCTATGTTATAAGATACGCGATACTCTTCATCAATAACGCCGCCCTCTTCTGTGTATTTATGATTTCTAAAAAATGCAGTGGCAAGTATAGAAGATTTATTGGCATTTGGTAGAAAGTCACCAGCTATTTGTTGGGTTAAAAATTGATCATAATGCATATTAGAATTAAACGCATTTATGACCCAGTCTCTCCATGGCCATTGTGTTCTTATATTATCATCTTGAAAACCATATGAATCGGCATAGCGTGCTAGATCCATCCATAGTAAAGCCATTTTTTCACCGTAAGCGGGCTTTTGTAATAAATGATCTAATAATTGTGAATACCAATTATCACTTGTATTATTTCTCCATTGATTGAGTTGCTCATAGCTAGGAGCTAGTCCAATAATATCCACAAAAGCTCTCTTAATGAGTGTTTCCTTGGTCGCAGTTTCATTGGGAGAAAAACCTTTTGCCTCCATTTTTTCTAAAATAAAGGGATCAATTTCATTTTTTATCCATTTAGTATTTTCTACTTCAGGTAGAGGAGCTTTTACAGGAGTTACAAAGGCCCAGTGCTTTTCATATTTAGCACCTTGTTCAATCCATTTTTTAAATAATTTAATTTCATCTGTAGTTAATCTCGCTAAGTGACTTTCTGGTACAGGCATCATAATAGCAGGGTCATTAGAAGAAACTCTTTTAATTAATTCACTTTTATCTGGATTACCTGGTACTATTGCAAAATGCCCTTTATTTTTTTCAAGTTCAGCAAAGGCACTTGAAGGCAGGTCTAATCTTAATCCTGCTTTTACTTTTGAAATATCTGGTCCATGGCAAGAAAAACATTTATCAGATAATACAGGACGTATATCTCTGTTATAGGAAATAAGAGTTTCTTTTTCTTTTTTGGCTTTAGCAAAATAAGTTATTATGCAAAAAATACTTGCACCCAATACTATCATCCCAATTACTGTGTATTTTTTCATAGCTATATTATACTCGAGTAAATTTATAAGGATATACTTTACCCGATGCCCATTGTGCTACATAAATACTTCCCTCCTCGTCTACGCATACATCATGAGGATGTATGAATATTTTTTCTGTTTGAGACATGGGCTGTAATACTCCTTCTTTATATAAGGGGGCACTACCTCCTAAATTGGAAACGACTTTATTATTTTTGTCTAAAATGGTTACAAATCCAGAATTTACGGTATCTAAATTTGGTGAACGAAGCACTGCAGCATATAAATAGTCTGCTTTGATAACTGGCCTGCAAACACAAGCTCCAGGCAAATGAATTACTTCTAATAATTTTCCATCCAAAGAAAAACGTTTAAATGCATTACGAGTACGATCTGTAATAATGAGAGTGGGTATTGTATTTCTGGTATCAATACAAATACCATGGGCGTTGTCTAAAAATTCATCTCCATTTCCTCTACCCCCAAATGCATTTTTTAAATTTCCTTTTTCATCATAATGTAAAATATGTTGTGCTCCATATCCATCTGCAATATAAAATTCACCATTGGGAAGTACGGCAGTTTCAGTTGGAACAAAAGCTTCTTTTTTTTGATAAGCGGGTAGGTCCAAAGGAGGGTCAATAGTTAATAAAATTTTTCCATCTAGGGTGGTTTTATATACTTGATGTCTATTGGTATCGGTAATAAATAAAAAATCTTCCTTCCCATTATGTTGTACAGTTAATCCATGAGCTCCTGGGAACTCCGTTCCCCAAGTATTGATGAGTTGACCACTTTTATTATATATAATAATATTATTTTTTGTCTCATTCGTTAATAGAAAAATTCGACCCTTCCCATCCTGAATCATTTCGTGACAATCATTCACTGGGAACTTGTCTGGATTTAGTTCGCCCCATTTTGTATTTAACTCATAAGTCATTCCATTATGCCCATACACTGGACCCCTAGTGGAAGACATTAAATTTTTTGTTAAGAGTATTCCTGTACTTGACATAAGAGATGTTTTTACAAAAGCTCTTCTTTTCATAAGCAATGTTTTAAGTAATCGTTCTCTAAGTTAACTTTTTTAGCATAAAAAAAGAGCAGATTTCAATAAGAAAAGCTGCTCTTTTAAATGAGTGAGTAGTAGTATTAATCGTCAGTATCTTTTTTATTACTAATTTTTAAAAAGGCAGCTCTTTTAGGAGCAGGAACCATGGCGCTCTCCCCTCTTAATCCTTTCCATAAAACTTCATTAAAATCATGGTCGTTGATACTATCTTCTTTTTTGAAATTAAAGGTTTCACTTTTTCTTTGCATGGCAGAGTGGACCGTATTTTTTTCATTGATATCAACTTGTAAAGGTTTCATTGTGAATCCTTTAGGGTTGGCAGTTTTATCAAAACATCTCCATAAAGAAGTAGCACCTGCATCATATTGACTCATAGGAGGCATACCTAAAATAAGCTCAATCGTTTTTAATACCGAACTCGTGCTATAGGCTGTATGATCTACAAACCCCCTTTTTACAAAACCACCTGCTATATAAACTGTGCTACGATGTGCATCCACATGGTCAGGTCCATTTTGTGCATCATCTTCCACTACAAATACTACCGACTCTTTCCAAATAGAACTCTTGCTTAAATAATCTACAAACATTCCCACTGCTAAGTCGTTGTCTGCCACATGAGCATAAGGAGAAGGTCGACCTAATTTCATTCCTTCAGTATGATCATTTATAATTCTTAGCGTATTTAATTGAGGTACTTTGTTAATAGCTAATAATGAATCAAAATCTCTTTTCCATTGTCCTACTCTCGTAGTATCTCTCACCGTTTGATCCCAACTGGTGTAATAAGTACAAAAATGATCTTTTAATACGGGTATATTAGGTTTATAATTATCTGCAAATTCACCATAGGTTCGATAACTGACACCTGCTCTTTTTGCAAAGTCCCAAATGAATCCATTTTTATTATTGGCAATGGCTCTAGTTCCTTCTGCATCATAATCTCCACCTCTACCTCCATAACTCGTCACCCAATTTTTTTCTAAATAGTCATTGGCATATCCTCCAAAGGTCCAATTGTGTCCATCAGCACTTACTTCTCCGTTTACATAAAAATTATCTAGTAGAACAAATTCTTTGGTGAGTGCATGTAAATTAGGAGTATACTTTTCTCCAAATAAACAAAGGCTAGGATCTCCATTCCCTTCTTTTACATCTCCTAATACCTGATCATATGTTCTATTTTCTTTTACAATATAAAATACATGTTTTATGGCTGAAGCATCTCCTATTTTTTGCGGGATCACCGATCCTATTTCTGCATTAGATTTATCTTCATTTAATTTCGTATAAGGTGTATTTTCATACACTGCTTTTGAATAATATCCCAATTGTTTAGAAGAAGGAGTAGGAATGATACTGAGGGTGCCTTTCATTAATCCGCCAATATATTGAACCTCTTTTTCAGATTTTAATAATCCTTTTTGTACTGCCATCTGTGCATTTTTTTTATAAGGATCAGGCCCTAATGGATTAGCAAAAGAAGAAAATCCTTTTCCATTGGTTACATAAATATTTTTTCCAACTACTTTCACCCCGGTGGGGTACCATCCAACAGGTATAAAACCCTTGGATTGACTGTTACCAGGTAATGTAACATCAAATACAGCTAAACAATTGTTATCTGCATTAGCTATATATAAAGTTTTATCATCTTCACTTAGAGCTACTCCATTACTGGTAGAACCTGCAGGGGCATTAGGATACAGCGCACAGTTTAATGTTTCAATAACTTTTTTATTTTTTATATCAATTACTGAAACACTATTGTCTTCCGCATTTGCTATAAAAATATATTTTCCATTTTTGGTTAGCATCATATCATTGGGATGTGTCCCTGTAGTAATACTGTTTGTTAATGTATGACTTTCTGTGTTATAGATTACAAGTTGTTCTGCTCCCCAAATACTAATATAAAGTTCGGATTGATCTTTTGAAAGTATACATGTATAAGCTTCTGCAGGTAGTGCAGTTTTTTTCAGCGTTGTATTTGTTTTAATATCTATTTCATATAAACTGCTATCATCTTTGGTAACAACGTACAAAATATTTTTAGTATCATTCAAACACATGCCAGCAGGAGAAATTTTATGTGGCCATTTATCACCCAATTTAATGGAATCTATTAATCTCAATTTATTATTGGCAGTACTATATTTTAAAATCCAATTATCATTACCACCCGATGCATATAAATATTTTTCATCTGCACTAAAAGTAATGCCTAACCAAGATTTATCTATTTTGATATTATCTAGAATTGTATTATTAGTAAGATTTATAAGTTGAATGCTTTGTTGACTTTGTCCATTATTAGTAACTGCCATTAATTTTTTTGATTTTGAAATAGCCATATTAAGTGGCAAATCGCCTAATGACAAACTTGTTCCTGCCGGACTTAAAGACCAACCTGTAGGTAAAATTATTTTTTTTGTTGTCTGTGCTTGAATACCTGAAGTAACAAAGAGCAGCAACATACCAAAAAATATTTTTTTCATATTCTTTAATTTAATTATTCAAAGTAATTTATTCGGCTTAACAAGTTATTGAATCTAATTGGTTTTGAAATATTTTAATATCTCTTTTTATTTATGGTAACAATTACTTAATTAAGTACCACTAAGCCTTTTTAGATGCTGTAAAATTAATTTTTTGGGAAGCATCAATTTTTAGCCATATAAAGGCACCTATAAAAACAATAATTCCTATGTATAATACTGGTAAATAATAACCATAACTATTAGCCATATATCCAAAATAGACTGTGCTTATATATGCCCCGGTTAGACCAGCACTATTCATAGAGCCAGAAATAGTTCCACTTTTAATTCCACCTATATCCATGGCAACTGCCCAGGCGACAGGAGCAGTGAGGTCCATAAAAGCCATTCCTATAGCGAGTGCTATAATGGATGCTATATCATTGACTACTAATGCAGCACCAATTATACAAATTCCAGCAACAGACAAACCTACCATGGGTACTATACGTCTTCCCCATTTTTTACCCCATCTCAAACAGGCTTTATCACTAAGCCAGCCTCCAGTAAAACAACCCAAAGCAGCTAATATATATGGAATAGATGATGACCAAATAAGTTGACTTCCTTCCATATGCCTTCCTTTTTCTAGATAAGTATGAAACCAACTTTGAAAAAAATAGGCACCTACTGCATAACACACATACATGATTAATAAAAACCAAAGATTCTTGGATCTAAATGCGCTTGCTATGGATATTGTATTTTCAAGATTTTTTTGTTCTGGTAAATCTCTTTTAGCTAATATATGTGCTAATTCCTCTTTAGAAATATGCTTACAATCTGAAGGCTCTTCTTTATGCCAAAATATCCAAAATAGAGTCCATAGAACACCAATAAATCCTAATACATAAAATGAGGTTTGCCAATTGTATTTCTGTTGTAGGGGTAATACTATAAATGGTGTGAGGGCAGCCCCTAGTCTTGAAGCCCCCCAAATGGTAGCTTGAGCTCTACCTCTTTCTAATACAGGGAAATACTTTGCTAGTACTATAGATGTGTTGGGATAAGCACCCGCTTCACCCATACCAAATAGAAATCGAACTACTAATAACATAATAAACCCAGTGGAGAAGCCAGTAAGAATAGTAAATAAAGACCACCATAAGACCACTCTTATTAATACTTTCTTTCCCCCCCATTTATCTCCTAACCATCCAGTTGGTATTTCAAAAGTAGCATAAGCAATAGTAAACATACCTAAAATCCAACCCCACTGTACAGTAGAAAGGTGCAGTTCATTCATTATTGAACTACTAGCTGAAGACAAGGATACCCTATCTAAAAAAGTTATCATTGATAAAATAGATAATACGGTAAGTACTTGGTACCTTTTTTTCATAGATAAATTTATTACTATTGTTTATAGCAATTGTAATTTACTTAATAATAAACTTCTACAATTTAGTAATTCATTCATATTTTATCTTTTATATTTTAGGTTTACT
>CAZWTV010000002.1:0-47765 GCA_964637225.1 uncultured Sediminibacterium sp. | reverse complement strand
TCCTTGGCGATGCGCGCGAACTGCTTCGCCATGCGGTTCCACCGCGCGAACATCGCGTGTTTGCGAACTTCGAATATGCGACCCATGGCGCGTATGGTAACCGTCGGTGCGGCGCGGGCGCTATGATTGCGCCATGACTGCGCAAAACGAACTCGGTGAACTCTATCGACCCTCGCACGACGAGGCTGCGCGACAACGCTTCGTGGGTGCGCTCAAGGGCTTTGCGAATGGCCCACTCGAGCAGCAACTGGCAGGGCGGTACGACAGCACGCTGCGCGAAAATTTCCGGGCGGCGACGGGCCGTGCGGCGCCCGCCAATCGGGAAGAGGCGCGACCGATATTCGAATCCGATCCGCTGTTTCAGTTGTGGGGCTCGATGGTCTACGCCTCGCAGGGCTTGATGTGGCAAAGCGTCGGCGAGACCTGCCGACGGCTCGGGCCCGTATTCGAGTCGAGAGCGCGCGAGCTCACGCGCCAGCCCCGGGGTTCACTCCGTCTGCAGCCCGGCTTGCCGATCCCGAAGCCGATTGCGGACGTCGAAATCCACCGACAGCCCGGCGGCTATTTTTTCGATAGTGGGCAGGATGACCTGCATGCCGCGCTGCAGTACTTCGGTACCCTCGAGCTTTATCGCGCCGCGAAAGGCCTGACTGCGAACGCGCCGGTGGGCGAGCCCGGCATCGGGCGTTACATCGCGAGCATCGTCAAAAAACGTTATCCGTCGTTGGCGCCGCGTCGCATTCTCGATCTGGGTTGCGGACCCGGCATCGAGACCATCGCCTACCAAGAGGCCTTTCCCGAGGCCGAAGTGTATGGTCTCGATCTGTCGGCGCCCTTTCTGCGCTTCGCGCACGCTTGGGCCGAAGGGCGCGGAATGGCGCTGCATTTTCGACAAGCGGACGCGCAGGCTACGGGCTTTCCGGACGGGCACTTCGACCTCGTGGTCTCGCACATCCTCTTCCACGAGACTTGGCACGATCTCGTGCCGCGAATTTTTGCGGAGGTACGACGGATCCTCGCGCCAGAGGGCGTCTTCCTCAATGCCGATGTGCCCTATCAGCCCGCGCGCATGCCCATTCCCAAACAAGTCACGAACGACTGGCAGGTGCGCAACAACGGTGAGCCGTTCTGGACCGGGTTCGCCGATACCGACGTCGCTCTGCTGCTGCGTGGTGCGGGTTTCGAGCCCGATCACGTCGTCGCCGATTACGAGCCGCTCGGTGCAGGTCATTACTTTTTCTTTGGCGGTCGACGCGGAAAGCCTATCCACCGCGAGTCTGCGACATGACGCACCCACATCCAGGCGGCCCTGCGTCACGTCCGATCGACGCTGCGACCTCGGGGCAGGATCAACCGCTTTCGGCCGTCGACGTGTCGCAGCTCGTCGCCGTGACGCTGCGCCTCGCGATGGAGGTCGGCGCCTTGCGCGAGCGTCTGCGTACCCACGAGGCGCTGCTCGTGCAGCATGGTGTGTTGCCCGCGGGGGCCGTCGAGTCTTTCGCGCCCTCGGCCGAGGAAGTGCAGTCGCGGCTCACCGAGCACCGAAATTTGATCGAGGCGGTCGCGCGCGATTTGCAGCACCGTTGAGTCTGCGCGGTACGGCGACGTCGGTTCGCCGACGGCGGTTCAATGATTTCGCTCAGCGGTTCCCCATGGTGGCAAGATCGCCGGTGGGCCCGCGGTTCACCACGACGGCCTTGCTGCGCAGATATCGCGCGATGCCCGCCGGACCCATGCGTGAGCGGCCGAGTCCGCTGAAACGAAAACCCTCCCACTCGAAGTCGCTGATCATGCTCGACATGGAAACGTCATTCAGGCTGATGAAGCCGGCGTCGAGTCGCTGCGCGATCGCGAACGCCTCGTGTTCGTCGCCCGCGAGTACGTTGGCCGAGAGTCCGTAGTCGCCGTCGTTGGCGAGAGCGATCGCGTGGTCGATCGAGTCGAAAGGCATCAGCGGAATGACGGGACCGAAGGTTTCTTCGCGCATCACCCGCATGGTGTGGTCGACCTGCGTCAGCAGTGTGGGTTCGCACCAGAGGCCACCGCGTTCGACGATCTTGCCGCCGAATTCGAGTCGCGCACCGCGTGCGAGGGCATCGTCGATGTGCTCGCGTACCACCGTGGCTTGCTGCGCCATGATGAAAGGCCCGATGTGTCCGCGCGGATCGTCGCAAGTCAGACGCACGACAGCGAGTCTCGTGAGCAGCTTCGCACGCAGCGCATCGAAGACGCGGCGATCGACGTAGACGCGCTCCAGCGATTGACAGGCCTGGCCCGTCGCGAGTACCGAGGCACGCAGCACCGTGGTTGCAGCCCGCTCGAGATCGGCGTTCGCCGTGACGATCACGGCATCCTTGCCGCCGAGTTCCAGGAATGCGGGAATGAAGCGCCGTGCCGCATGTTCGGCCACCAGGCGTCCGGTGCGCACGCTGCCGGTGAGCACGATGGCATCGGCATGATCGACGAGATCGGCGCCCGTGCGGCCCGTGCCGCACACGATGCGGGTAACGGTGGCGATCTCCGGCACCTCGGCAAAGATTTCGGCGAGTGGCGCGGCATGGCGCGGCGTTATTTCGCTCGGCTTGAGAACCACACCGCAGCCGGCGAGCAGTGCCGGGATGGTGTCGATCATCGACAGCACCACCGGAAAGTTCCACGGCGCGATCACGCCGACGACGGGATACGGGATGCGCTCGCAGCGCCCAAAGATTCCGGGGATCGACGCGGGGCGCCAGTCCTCGCGGGCCAACACTTGCGGTGCATGCGCGAGACCCAGCGCGACCATGCCCTGAACGGCGCCCAGTTCGATGTGCGCGATGCGTTCGCGTCCGGTGTCGATCATCAGCGCGGCCCGCAGCGCCGCGCCTCGGTTCGCGAAGACTTCGCCAAGACGGCGGATGGCCTGCGAGCGACCCTCTACGCCGAGCGCGGCCCAGGCGGGCTGCGCCGCGCGCACGGCCGCGCAGGCTGCCGCGACCTCGGCACGCGAACTCACCGCGAGTTGGTAGTCGACGAGCCCCGTGAGCGGGTTGCGGATGGGCAGGGTGTCGATGCTCATGGTTCCGACGCTCACGGAAGACCTCCAGGGTGCCACCCGAGTCTACACGGCACGAATAGGCGGTATCATTGTGCGCAGGTCGGGCCGCCTCGAGTGGCGTGCCTTTGACAGTCCCCGTGAAGCTAGTCCCCCTGACCGCAGCGATGGAGCAGTGATGGATTTTCAACTCAAACAGCGCGGCCGCGCCTCGATGCATTTTCTGTCGGATCTCGCGGTCGCCACGGCGCGGTTCAAGCCGCGTATCGACGCCGAGATCGCGGCGCAGGGGCTCGACGACGCGACGCTCGCCGACGATCTCGACGAGCGCCTCAAGCAGGTCGATCAAGCCTTGGCGAGCTCGCCCTCGGCCGCGGCGCTCGCGACGCTCACGGAGTTCAGCGCCACGAATCACGGGCGGGTGGCCGCGGCGGCTTTCGATGAAGTGCGATCCGATCTCGAACCGCGCCTGCAGGCGCTGATGACGGGCCCGACGCAGATCGAGGCTTTACCGTCTGCAGAGCGGCCCGACTATGCCGATGCCGCCTGGATCCACCGCACCACGGGCGGTTGGGACGGGCACGAGTATCACTTATTTTTCCTTTGAAACCCTTAAATAGTAAGGTTTTCGTGTAAAAATATCCTATTCATTCCTAAAAGATAGTATATGAAAATTGATGAAAACCCTTACTGGTATTGAGTTTTAAAGGCAATCGGCTGAAATATAGGCCAGCCTTGAGTTTTGGCTATTTAAACTATCCACATTCAATTCACAATCTGCATTTCTGTACAAAAATAGTAACATTGATTACCCCAAGTATGTTGTATTTCCTTTAAATGCTCAATAGCCTGTAATTCTTGATAGGCTTGCCATAGCTTCAAATTGTCACAATAAAGTTGTAAAGTATAGGTTGGAGATTGATCCTCTTGAACCTTTATTTGATAGAATTTATTGTCTGAAAATTTTTGACTTGCCATCACTAAGGGTATAAAATTATTTTTCATCCACTCAAGCCATTGAAATTCCTGTGCGGCTTCTATTTGAAAACTTATATTATATACTTTCATGTAATTTTTTTTACGCTAACTCAAGCACTATAGGACAATGATCGCTATGTTTTACCATAGGTAATATACTTGCGCCTTTAATAGCACTTTCTAAGGCTTGAGAGGTACAAAGATAATCAATACGCCAACCTTTATTTTCTACTCTCACACTAGGAAATCTTTGAGACCACCATGTGTAACTACCTGATGTGGTAGGATGTATTTTTCTATAACTATCCAACCATCCATTTTTTAAAAAAATATCCATCCAAGCTCTTTCTTCAGGCAAAAACCCAGATGACTTTTTATTGCCTTTAGGGTCATGAATATCTATTTCTTGGTGTGCAATATTATAGTCACCTGCTACAATAATTTTAGAACGATTCTTTTTTATTTTTTTTAAATATTGCTCAAACTCTTTCAACCATTGATATTTATAATTTTGTCTTTCTTCTCCACTAGTACCCGAAGGGAAATAGGCATTTATAATAGTGATATCTCCAAGATCAACTCGAATGACCCTGCCTTCTGCATTGCTTTGTTCAAAACCATTGCCCTCTTGTACAAAGTCTGGTTTGATTTTACTAAAAATAGCTACCCCGCTATAGCCTTTTTTTTGGGCAGAAAACCAAGATACATGAAAGCCTAAATTAGTAAATTCATTTAGGTCAACATCTTGCTTCATTGCTTTGGTTTCTTGAAGGCATAATACTTCTATGGGATAATCTTTTAACCATTCAATGAGTCCTTTTTTAATGGCTGCTCTAATGCCGTTAACATTATAACTTACTATACGCATCAGGAATTTTATTTAGGTTGTTGAAAAACTTCAGCAAAAGACATTAATAATAATATTGATTGTAGTGATGCTGAAATATTTCCTTTAGCTACCATTTGACTAGGTTTTTTATTGCCACTAATTGCCATCACCATAATTTTGTCTACGAGAATTGTAATAATATTATTTTCATAATTCAATTGAATGGAAAAATCTCGACCTAGCACTTTCCCACTAACCACTCTAGAATGTATTATTGGTTGTTTTGTATAAAAAGTTCCTAAGGGTGCGGTATGTGTTGAATCATAACCATTATATACAATGTCTGGATAGTAGAATTTATTTTCTTCTTTTACAAAATCTTTCACCATAAAATAACCAATACTATCTTTATCTTGATAAATACGATGCGTGGCTTCAGGTATAAATTCAATACCTAATTTAGGTTTGTTATCGTTGAATACAGGATCTGTATTAAATTCAATAAAGGCTTCTAAACTAAAATCGATATTATTTTTTATATCTCGAAGTGGTTGTATCACTTGATAATATTCGCTTTTAGTATTAAACGGTCGAGTCTTTCTAATAATAGCCATGATTTCTTTGTATGGATTATTTTCAGATCTGTCTTTATTATTGATTCTTTTTAATATGGCTGTGGGAATTCTTAAGGCATGAACTCCTTCTGCATCACTAAAAGAAATGAATTGTTTGCTTGTATCAAATTGAATTCTAGGAGTATTGTGTACAAAAGGCATCCAGTAATTATCAGTGGCATAAACAGCCGGAATTTTAATATCTACGTAATCTAAATTATCTCCTTGTGTGTCTAAATAATTCATAGATTTTGCGATGGCATTAAATAAAAGATTAGGCATGCTGGGTGAAGTTTGTATGGCGTATCCCATGCCTAAAGTGCCCACAGGTGTAAATCCCATTAATATAGTTTTTTGAAAAACTCTTTCTTGCTTTAAATTAAAAATGGAACAAGCTAGGAACCAAATGGAATGAATACTGTCTTTTTTTGTTTCTGGTAATTTCACTAAGTCATTCTTATAGGCAAAAGCAGGATCCATTTCATATATTTCAATATACGCATGATAAGGTATATCTCTGCTAGCTCTCCAATCAATTTTTATTTTACCTGCTTGATTGATTTTGGTAAGTTTAACATTGAGTGTATTGTAGTTGTTAACTCTTTGCATTTTCAAAGTGGCAAAAAGACTAGTATCTAATGCTTCTAAAAAAGGATTGATATTTTTTGGAATTTCCCAGTAACTGGCATTGGGATTGATATAAGAAAAAGCTTGAATTTGTTCTACTGCCACTAATGGTTTAGAATTATTTTGTGCAGTACCTGTAATAGTTAATAATAATAAATAAATAAAAAATGCTGGTGGTAAACGAAAATTCATATTCCTTTTAAATGTTGTGTCAAATTTAGTTTATTTAGTGTACTATGCTTCAATATTTATTTTAACTTCAATCATAGAATTTGTTAAAAATAGAAAGAGCAATTATGAAATCATTAGAAAAGCAAAGAATCATACCTGCATTTAAACAGTATGACTTGGAGGGACCCAAGCCTAGAGTAAATGAATTTTTATTTGCCCTTCAAATTTTTGTGGAATTTATTAAAGGGTTTCGAACCTTACACTTTGTAGGTCCAAGTGTGACTGTTTTTGGATCGGCAAGATTTGATGAGCATCACCCCTATTATAAAATGGCTAGAGAGATTGGAAAGCGTATTGCCCATCTTGGATTTACTACTATGACAGGGGGAGGTCCTGGCATTATGGAGGCAGCCAATAGAGGTGCTTTTGAAAATGGCGGACATTCAGTGGGTTGTAATATTAAACTACCTTTTGAACAATCTCCAAATCCCTATACTCAAACCTCCATTACATTTACTTATTTTTTTATTAGAAAAGTTTTGTTGGTTAAATATTCCTATGCTTTTATAATTATGCCTGGTGGGTTTGGTACTCAAGATGAATTTTTTGAAACTTTAACTCTAGCACAAACAAAAGTTATCAATGATTTTCCTATTGTGGTGATGGGAAAGGAATATTATGAGCCTTTTCAAAGATGGATGGATCAAATGATAACAGCCGGCACGATAGGAGTGGAGGATAAAAAATATATATTATTTACCGATAGTATTGATGAGGCCATGGATCATATTAGTAAATATGTTCGTAAAAACTATAAAGTTAAACCACGTAAACGTTTATGGTGGTTATTTGAAAAAGTATAAAAATTATTTAATCTATCACAGGCTGTAACCATTTGGTGATATATTCTAAGGGCTTATTTTTTCTTTGTGTATAATCTAATACTTGGTCATGACCAATCTTACCCACGCCAAAATATTGACTTTGAGGATGTGCAAAATACCAACCACAAACACTAGAAGCTGGATACATGGCTAGGCTTTCTGTCAATCGAATACCTGTATTTTTTTCAGTATCTAGCAACTGAAACAAAGTGTATTTTTCAGTATGATCTGGACAAGCAGGATAACCAGGGGCTGGACGTATACCCACATATTGTTCATTAATTAAAGATTCATTGTTCAAATTTTCATCTTTGGCATAGCCCCAAAATTCTTTTCTTGTTTTAGCATGTAAATATTCTGCGAAAGCTTCAGCTAATCTGTCTGCTAAAGCTTGCAAAATAATTTTATTATAATCATCTAAATTATCTTCAAATTTTTTGATATGTTTTTCAATGCCATGTATAGTGACTGCAAAACCGCCTAAATAATCTTCCTTATTTTCAGAGGCAGGACAAATAAAATCGGCTAATGAATAATTAGGTTGACCCGCTGCTTTTTTAGCTTGCTGTCTTAAAAAATGTATGGCGATGTTTTCATTTTCATGTTTAAGTGTAACATCATCCTCATGAGAACAAGCAGGCCAGAAACCCACCACTCCTTTGGCAGTTAGCCATTTTTCTTCAATAATTTGACTGAGTAATTTTTGTGCATCTGTATATAATTTGGTAGCTACTTCTCCCACTAGTTTATCCGATAAAATAGCAGGAAAATTACCATGCAGTTCCCAAGCTATAAAAAATGGTTTCCAATCGATATAGTCCACGAGATCTGATAAATTGTCTAACTCAATTGCTTTATTACCTGTAAAACTAGGACGTACTACTTTAAAATTTTTCCAATCTATGGCAACTTTATTAGCAAGCGCTTCCTTATAATGAATTGATTGCTTTGTAGTTTTTTTATTATCAAAGTCATTTTTTAGAGCAGCATAGGTTTTTTCTAGATCAAGTAAGAAAGTTTCTTTTTGCTCTTTATTTAATAAAGAACCTGCAACTGTTACACTTCTGGATGCATCTAAAACATGAATCACACCATCATTATATTCAGGCGCAATTTTAACAGCAGTATGCATTCGAGAAGTAGTAGCACCACCAATCATAAGTGGCATAGTCATGCCTCTTCTTTTCATTTCTTTGGCAATGTAAACCATCTCATCTAAAGAAGGTGTAATTAAACCGCTGAGTCCTATAATATCTACTTGGTGTTTTTGAGCTTCGTCTAAAATTTTATCAGCAGGCACCATCACACCTAAATCTATAATCTCATAACCGTTACAACCTAATACCACGCTCACTATATTTTTTCCAATGTCATGCACATCTCCTTTAACAGTGGCAAGTAAAATTTTAGCTGGTCCTTTAGTAGCTCCATTGGGATTCATGGAAACTAATTTCTTTTTTTCTTTTTCAGCTTCAATATAAGGAGTTAAAAAAGCTACACTTTTTTTCATCACTCTTGCACTTTTCACCACTTGTGGTAAAAACATTTTACCCGCACCAAATAAATCACCCACCTGATTCATACCAGCCATGAGGGGTCCTTCAATAACCTCTAAAGGCTCATTGTATTTTAATCTAGCTTCTTCAGTATCGGCATCAATAAAATCGGTAATCCCATTAATCAAAGAGTGTGCTAGTCTTTCTTCAACAGTACCTTCTCTCCAGGCGGCGCTTTTTACTTCTACTTTTCCTTTGGCTTTCACTGTATCAGCATATTGAATGAGTGCCTCGGTTGCCTCATTGTTGCTATTATTTCTATTTAGAATAACATCTTCACATAAATTTCTTAATGTGGGCTCTATTTCATCATACACTTCTAATTGACCTGCATTTACAATACCCATATCCATGCCAGCTTTCACTGCATGGAATAAAAATACAGCGTGAATAGCTTCACGTACGGTATCGTTACCTCGAAAAGAGAAAGATACATTTGAAACACCACCACTCACTTTGGCCAGAGGCATTCTTTGTTTAATTACACGTGTAGCTTCAATAAAATCAACTGCATAATTATTATGTTCTTCAATACCTGTAGCAATGGCAAAAATATTGGGATCAAATATGATGTCTTGAGGATTAAAACCTACTTGTTCCACTAAAATTTTATAAGCGCGTGAACAAATTTCAATTTTACGATCCTTGGTATCGGCTTGTCCTATCTCATCAAATGCCATAACAATAACTGCAGCTCCAAATGCTTTACAGATATAGGCTTGTTCTATAAATTTCGCTTCTCCTTCCTTCATTGAAATAGAGTTCACAATACATTTTCCCTGCACACATTTCAAACCTGCTTCTATGATTTCAAATTTTGAACTATCAATCATGATCGGAATTTTTGCAATATCGGGCTCGCTTTGGACTAAATTTAAAAATGTAGTCATGGCTTTCACGCCTTCTAGCAATGCATCATCCATGTTCACATCAATAATTTGCGCACCATTTTCCACTTGCTGCCTTGCGACAGATAATGCTTCTTCGTATTTATTTTCTCGTATTAATCTTGCAAATTTTTTTGAACCTGTTACATTAGTTCTTTCCCCCACATTTACAAAATTTGTTTCTGGACGAATCACCAAAGGTTCTAAACCTGATAATCTTAAATAGGGTTTAATATGTATTATTTCTTCACTCATAATTTAAATTGTTGGGTCTACAATAGGAACTGTGCGTGGAATCAAATTTTTTACTAGTTGTGCCATATGTTTGATATGATCGGGGGTAGTACCACAACAACCACCTACAATATTTACAAATTTATGCTTCGCCCACTCTTCAATATACTGAGCAGTTTGATGTGGTTCTTCATCATATTCACCCATAGCATTTGGAAGACCCGCATTGGGATAAGCTGAAGTATAACATGAAGCTATTTGTGAAAGTTCTTCAATATGACTGCGCATTTCTTTAGCCCCTAAAGCACAATTCAAACCAACACTTAATGGTTGGGCATGTTCAATAGAGGTATAAAAGGCAGCCAAGGTTTGTCCGCTAAGTGTTCTACCAGAAGCATCGGTTATAGTTCCACTTATCATAATAGGTAATTCAGGCTTACCTGCTTTTCTAAAAAATTCTTTAACAGCAAAAATGGCGGCTTTGGCATTCAAGGTATCAAAAATGGTTTCAATTAAAAGAACATCTACACCCGCATCAACGAGTCCTTGAATTTGTTCGGTATAAGAGGCAACTACTTCATCAAAACTTACGGCACGAAATCCAGGATTATTTACATCTGGAGACAAGCTTAATGTTTTATTTAAAGGTCCTATCGATCCAGCAATATATTTTTCAGTGGTTTGGGGATGTTTTGACTGAAATTGTTGTATGGCATCTTTTACACATTTGACAGCTGCAACATTCAATTCATAAGCTAAAGATTGCATATTATAATCGGCCATAGCTATAGAAGTACTGCTGAAAGTATTGGTTTCGATAATATCAGCACCCGCTTCTAAATATTGTAAATGAATTGAAGTGATAATGGCTGGTTGAGTGATGCATAACAAATCGTTATTGCCTTTAAGATCGGAAGGCCAATCTGCAAATCGGGCACCTCGATAATCGGTTTCCGTTAATTTATGACGCTGAATCATGGTACCCATGGCGCCATCAATGACTAATATTCTTTTTTTGAGTGCCTCTTGAATTGACATAAATAAATTTTTATGCATACATCCAAAAGAAAAAGGAGCTAAAATAATACTATTAAAAAAATGGGAGTGAATAGTATCGTTTATTAGTTCTTTTTTTCCCTTAGGAAGGCAGGTTGAACAATAAACAAATCCACCTGCTTTGCATTTGCAAAGTTAATACACTATTGGTTCCTAGCCAAATAATGACGCATGAATAACAAGTGAGCCCATTAAGGGTAGGTACATTTAATATCTACATTAATTTTATCTGCCACCATTTTAATAAGAAGACCCCCAATTTTAAAGTCTTTTAAAGTAACTGAAAATTGGGCCGAGGCTGTGGGTATCCCATTTTTTATTTCTATAAAACCATTGGTTTGAATGATTTTATTTACACCATGTACTTGCATAGTGCCTGTCACCAATACGGGGTACTTGCCATCTTTTGAAAAATGGACGGTATTGAAATTGGTGATTTTACCATTAAAAAATGCACGAGGGTACTTATCGCTCTCTAAATATTCTTCATTAAAATGCTTTTGCATACCCTCCATTTCAAATTTAAAATCTTTGATTAACATAATGAAACTAAGATCACCATTGGCTTGTAGACGGCTAACCACATTTTTATTAATAGCATCAATGTCGTTGTCATCTACTGCAATAAAATGAACTTCTGCATTTTTAGTGCTATAATTTTTTTGTGACCATACTACAAAATGCATGCCTATGCATAAAGACAAAAGGAGTATTGATTTCATACTTAATGTTTAAACATCAAAATTAGTCACTTTTATTGAATTCACCTATTTTATATACTGCTGAATGGGTTGACGGTTAGAAATACTTTTTCCAAGTGTCATTTCATCCGCATATTCTAATTCCCCTCCAAATGCAATACCCCTTGCAATAGTGGTAATTTTACAAGCATGGGGTCCTAATTTTTTTTGAATATAGTAAATCGTGGTATCACCTTGAATAGTAGGATTTAAAGCAAAAACTAACTCAGTGACTTTATCTTTTTTGACTCTTTCTATGAGGGCTTCAATGGTAAGTTGTTCAGGGCCAATTCCATCCAAAGGAGAGATAATGCCTCCCAATACATGATAAGTGCCATTAAATTGTAGCGTATTTTCAATAGCAATTACATCTCTAATATTTTCCACTACACAAATTGTATTTTTTTGTCTTCCTGAATTGGCACAAATAGAACAAATACTACCGTCGCTAATATTGTAGCATTTTTGACAGAATTGAATTTCTTGGCGCATTTTTTTGAGCACCTCACTAAAATTTTGAGTAATGGTTAGGTCTTGTTTTAATAAATGTAAAACCAAGCGTAGTGCTGTTTTTTTACCTATACCTGGAAGTTTGGCAAATTCTGCCACTGCATTTTCTAATAAAGTAGAAGGTAATTGCATCATGAAATTATAGCTGTAAAATTACTTATTTAAAACCAAACTTATTTCGTTATCCCAATTGGCTCTGATATTTAAGGGAGTAGGAAATAATTTTACTATCTCGGGTTGTTTCTTTCTTTTGCCATAATAAGCACCTGTGTCCCACTGACCATTGTTATTCTTATCAAGTAAAAGCTTTATCGTATACTCCCCAATGGGTAGTTGGGGAATATGTAAAATGGAAGAGGTGATAGGATAACTAAATTTTACTTTATCTTCTTGTGTTAATAGTAAAATAGGATTTTGTAATGCTTCAAATCCAGTCATTTTAATTTTACAACTGTTATAAGCTGATGCTGCTTTAGTCATAAAATTAAGTGTATCTGTTTTTACCAAAATATTATTTAAAGTATCTTTTACAGCAGCTTGAGGTATTATTAAACGGTATTTGGTCGCAGTTTTCCAAGGAAAAGCAATAGTAATTGTTTCGGGATGTACAGTATCAATAATTATGGTAGCAGCATCTAATTTCTTATTGAGTGTGTCGCAAAGTACAATAGAGAAACTATCATTGAAATGGACGGGGGTTTCAAAATTTAAATGAAGGGGATGCAAAATGTCTTGCTCATTTCCATCAAAATCTTTATTGAATTTTAAAATTGCTCCTTGCTTTTTGATTGTTTTTACAGTGCTGCTAGCTTTTCTTTTCTCCGGTTTTTTTGCTCCTTGAAATACATATAGTTGGATAGAGTCTTTAGTGGCATCCACTTGAATACTATTATCTAAAAATGCAAAAAACTTAGTACTATCATCGTATTTTTTGGTATAATCGTTGGGCAGAACAAATAGGTTGAAGTTGGCTTTTGGTAGAAAATTAAAACCAAATTCTCCCTTGCCATTGAGTTTGGTATAATAATTGGGACGCTCTTTGAAAATAGCAGAGTCCTTGTTGGCTGGGTGTAAAATGACAACAAAATTACTATCCACTTTGCCCGTTTCTGCAATGATAACTTTACCATTTATTTTTCCTGTATCTATTTGCGCTCCTGTACTAAAAACATAAGTAAAGTTTTTTAATATATTGCCTTCATTTACATCTTTAATAGCATTGCCAAACTGAATACTATAGGTGGTATTGTCTAATAATGTGTCTGTAATTCTTATTCTTATACTATTTAACTTAGCATCAATGAGTGGAATATTTTTTAAAGTAGGAGAGATAATTAAATTTTCTTGAATGGCATTAGTGGTAATATATTCATTAAAACCTACTAGAATTTCTTTTGGATGTACTTGAGTGGCTGAATCGATGGGTCTTGCTGCAATTAAATAAGGAGGCAAACTATCTCTGGGCCCCCCACTGGGTGGAACTATATTTGCACAACCCTCTATTTGCATCATGCTTATAAGGATAAAACTTAATAAGACAAATACCTGTAAAATCGACAACTTCCTCATACACTGCAAACTTAAATGATTTATGCTTCCTCTGATTCAGTGACTTCTTTTATTTCATGAAGTGCTACAGCCAATTCGTTAGTTTTTACAAAGTTGCACCAATGACAATCTTCTTTACCACAACCTGTATAAAAATCTTTAGCTTGAATTTTTTCCCATACCATACGAATTTGTTGGCTAACGGTAGTTATATCGGCATCAGTAATAGGTACTACTATTTTTTCGAATTCTTTTTTCTTGTTGGGCTCAATAAAATCAAATTCTGCTGTGGATACTACCCAGTTTTTAGGATGATGGTTTAAAAGTATTTTATAAAACACAGCCTGTCTCCAATAGTCACCACCAAGTGGATTTTTTTCATGTGGCCCTTTTAATTGTTCTTTAGCGTTTTCAACACTACCAGTTTTATAATCTATTACCACCACTTGTTGGGTGTCAAACTCAATTTTATCAATAGCACCTTTCAAAGGAATCTCATTCAAGAGCACATTATTAATTTTAAATTCTGTTAATACCACTTTGTTCCACTGGTCTACATATTTCTGATAATAGGGTATAAGCACTTTTTCACCTAATTCAGTTTTATCTTTAAACTCTTGTGCAGTAAAAGCTTCCCTATGCCTATTCATATAGTAATTAAAATCCTGAATCAGGGTTTGTATATCTGGGAATTCTTGAGTAGCTGATGCTTGCATTTTTTTGAAAAGTTTATTCAAAGCATCGTGAATGGCTGAGCCAAATGTGGTAGCTCCTGATTTCCCTGAAGGCACTCGAATTAAACTGTTATAGTAAAAATGTAAAGGGCATCTCAAATAATTATTGAGTGCGGTTACATTCATTGAAAATTTTTCTAATTTGGGTTGAATAAAATCATCTTCTAATTGTTGAATTTCTGGTTGAGGAGCTGTTTGCAAACGTAGTAGCTTATAACTGGTTTTTATGATTTCTGATAATTCAATTTTTTGAATATTTGTTTCTTTACCTTCCAAAATTTCAATAATAAATTGACTAGGTTCTGCTTCTTTCCCATCCGATTTGTAATTACTAAAAGAAATAGTTAAATGTTGTTTAGCCCTTGTCATAGCGACATAAAATAATCTTCTTAATTCCTCTTTATCATCAGCATGTTCTAAACTAGGTATAACAGTATCGGGAAGGCTATATCCGGCATTAGCTGTTTTTCTTTTCTTTTCCCAGTAATGCGCATTGGTGCCAGCTAAAAATACATATTGAAATTCTAAGCCTTTGGATCCATGGGTGGTGAGTAAATTTACACCTGCTTCATTACCTGTAGTGATAGGTAAGGGCAGGCGTATGTTTTCTCTACGCATGAGTTTAAGCATATCTACAAGTTCAGTTAAGTGAAGCATGGGATGACGATGGGTCTCTTCTTTGATAAAATCAAAAAAAGTACTTACCAAACTCAGTTCATAATTTTTTTGATGCCCTGTAAGTATATTTTGTATAATGCCAGTTTTCTGTAAAATTTGCTCAATTAAATTAATTAAAGTTACATTAGCAACTTGCCCTAATAAATCTTCTAAAACATGCATAGCTTTTGCAACTTCATGTATGCCACCCTCATTAAATAAGTTAGTTTGTAAGTCTTTGGTTTTATCTACTAATACTTTTCTAAAAGTATTTTCAGCATTTGCAAATTTTAATTGATTGGCTTCTAGAGTCAAACTAGCTATAGTGATTGGTGCAATTTTCCACCAAGAAAAATGTAGAATTTCAAAAAGCAAATTAGCGCCTTCGTTGGGCTGATCCCATTCACAAGCTAAGTAATCTAAAATTGTAATGATTTGTTGAATGAGTACCGTATCAAATAAGTTTGCTGTTCTTTTTGTAAAGAGTGGAATATTTTTTTGTTGTAAAAAATGAGCTATTTCTTCACCATATTTATTTTCTTTATATAAAACTGCAATGTCTTTGGGCGAAGTACCAGATTCGATTAGTTGACTTATTTTTTCAGTAATGCCCATCATCTCTTCTTGAGGGTCATTATAAGATTCAATACTAGGAAGAATATTTATGTTTTTATTGGATTCTAGGGAAGCTATTAAATTTTTTGATAAACCCTTCATTTTATTAATGAGCCTTTGCTCATTATTATTAATTAATAAAGTAGAGGCATTTAAAATAGGTTGTGTAGACCTGTAATTATTTTCAAGTACAATAGTAGTTATGGCATCATGGTATTGCTTTTGAAAGTGTAACATGTTCTCTACATTGGCACCTTGAAATCTAAATATACTTTGGTCATCATCGCCTACTACAAATAAGTTAGGTTCGTCCCAGTAGTTCACTAGAAGCTGTATAAGTTCATTTTGGGTACCACTGGTATCCTGATATTCGTCAACTAATAGGTATAAATATTTTTCTTGGTATTGGGCTAAGAGGTTTTTATTTTCTTTCAATGCAGTATTCACCCAATTAATCATATCGTCAAAATCATATCGACTATAATTTTTCATGAGTTGTTGATACACATCAAAAGCAAGTACAGCAGCTTTTAATTTTTCCATTTTTTCAATGGCGGCATCCACTAATCCTTGTTTCAACTCTCCTGCTTGAAACTGTTTGTATTTTTTTTTGTATACAAACTCATCTCTGGTGGGTATTTCTGCGATATATCTATCAATTTCAGTAACTAGATAAGTGCTTGTCCATCCTTCTTTTTTCATCGTACTAAATAACCGACTCAGGTTATTCATTTCATAGTAGATATCTCCTCGATATCTTTTTAAGGGATTATTTTTATCAAATTGATCAATGAGTTTTTTTAGTAACTCAATTTTTTCTAATTCAGAAATGGGGTCCAAGCTTGATTTCTCAAATAAGTATAAATTATCCTGAATAATATCATTACAAAAAGAATGAAAAGTGGCTATGTTTACTTTATAGGCGTTAGCCCCCATAAAATCAACTAATCTTTTACGCATAGCAATTGCACCTGCGTCGGTATAAGTTAAACATAAAATGTTTTCAGGGGAAGTATCTGTTTCCAATAAAATTTTGCCAATGCGTGCACCTAAAATTTGAGTCTTCCCAGTGCCAGGACCAGCAATTACCATCACAGGACCTTCAATACTGTCTACCGCCAGTTTTTGTGGGGCATTTAACTGTCTATAAATTGCTTCAAATGCCTTTAATTGGTCGGCCTTAGTTATCATGGGATAAAATTAATGGCTTTAAGGTGAATTATTACAACAAAAACAAGACTTACTTGTTGTATTGGTATGTCTAAAGTATATAGTCTTCGAACCGAGCAACTTATTCCCATTTCTTTAGAAGAAGCCTGGGACTTTTTCAGCAGCCCTGCCAATTTAGCCAAAATTACTCCAGCAAAAATGGGCTTCCAAATAATTAGTAAATATCATGGCGAGAAAATGTATCCTGGCCAAATTATTGAATATAAAGTAAAGCCCCTTTTGGGTATTCCTTTGTATTGGATGACCGAAATTACCCACGTTAAGCAGGGCGCTTATTTTGTAGATGAACAAAGATTCGGCCCTTATTCTCTTTGGCATCATCAGCATCATTTTACACAGATTCAGGGAGGTGTTAAAATGGAAGATATTGTGCATTACAAAATACCCTTGGGAATTTTGGGGGATATCGCTCAGATGATTATGGTTAAAAAACAGCTTCAAGGAATTTTTGATTTTCGCTACAAAGCGATAGAAGCCAAGTGGGGTACTTACAAGCCTTAGTAAAAAATTATTTGGAATATTTATAAAATACTTAGGCTATTTGGATGTTTGTTTATATTATTTTTTTAAACTTTGTTGTCAATTTACGCTGATTCATGGGACAAACATCTGGTGCTAATCACTCACACAAACTTTCATTGGCAGGTTTAATTGTAACACTAGGTATCATTTATGGTGATATTGGAACTTCACCATTATATGTTTTTGGTGCCATTATTCATCATAAAACAATTACTGAACAATTAGTATATGGAGCTATTTCCTGTGTATTTTGGACGCTCACTTTACAGACAACTTTTAAATATGTTTTTTTAACATTGCGTGCAGACAATCGAGGGGAAGGTGGAATTTTTTCTTTATTTGCTTTAGTGCGACGTTATGTAAAATGGATATACGTACCTGCTATTATAGGTGCCGCCATGCTTTTAGCAGATGGAATGATTACTCCACCCATTTCTGTATCATCTGCTATTGAAGGTTTAGCAGGGGTTCGTGGTTTGGAAAAAGTATTTGTGCCTGGAAATAACTTAACGGTAGGAATTGTACTTGCTATCATTTCATTATTATTTTTCTTTCAACGTTTTGGAACTAAAATTATTGGCTTTGCATTTGGACCCATTATGCTTATATGGTTTTCAATGATATTAATTTTAGGCCTATTTCAAGTGGTGCATCATATAGGTATTTTAAGTGCCTTGAATCCTTATTATGCTTATGATTTATTAATGCATTATCCTAATGGATTTTGGCTTTTAGGTGCCGTTTTTCTTTGTACGACTGGAGCGGAGGCTTTATACAGCGACCTGGGTCATTGCGGCCGTCAAAATATTCAGGTAAGCTGGATGTTTGTAAAAATTGCCTTGGTGATGAGTTATATGGGACAAGGAGCTTATTTATTAGACTTTATAGGACAAAGTGATAATGGAATGAACCCCTTCTTTAATATTATGCCACACTGGTTTTTGATCATTGGAATTGGCATAGCTACTATGGCAACTATCATTGCGAGTCAAGCGTTAATTAGTGGTTCCTTTACATTAATTTCAGAAGCTATTAGTTTAAATTTTTGGCCGCGTGTAACTATAAAATTCCCCACCGACCAAAAAGGACAAATTTATATTCCTAGTGCCAATTTTATTTTATGGGTAGGCTGTGTTACCATGCTTTTATACTTTAAGAAAAGTGAAAGTATGCAATCGGCTTACGGGTTTTCTATTATAATATGTATGATGATGACCACTATGCTTATGAATTTTTATATGTTGAATGTAAAAAGATGGAGTCAGTCGGTAGTGGCCCTTATAATTTTAGTTTTTACGCTAGTTGAAATTTCTTTTTTCGTAGCCAATTTTGTAAAAATTAAAGAAGCTGCTATTACTTTCTTATTCTCTTTGAGTATGATTTTTGTTATGATGATTTGGCATCGTGCTAGAAAAATTACAAATCGTTATTTAGATTTCGTAAAATTAAAAGATTATTTAGAGCCCCTAGCTGAATTAAGTGTAGATAAGGATGTGCCCAAATATGCTACGCATTTAGTGTATCTGACTAAAGCCAATAATCATAGAGAAATTGAACATCGCATTATTGACTCAATTTTAAATAGAAAGCCCAAACGTGCCGATATATACTGGTTCTTACATATTGATAGAACAGATTCTCCTTATGGTATGGAGTATACCATTAAAGAATTGGTGGATGACAAGGTAATGCGAGTAGATTTTAAATTAGGTTTTAGAATACAACCTCGTGTAAATCTTTGTTTCAAAAAAGTAATGCAGGAATTAAATGAGACCCAGGAATTAGGAATTTATAGTAAGTATGAATCTTTAAAAAGTAAAGACTTTCACACCGATATAACTTATGTGATTATTGAAAGCTTCTTTTCCATTGAAAATGAATTATCTATTAGAGAAGACTTTATTATGGATGTATACTTTACTATCAAACAATTATCACAAAGCGATCAGAAAGCGTTTGGACTTGATAATGATATGACTATTGTGGAACATGTTCCCTTAATTATTAAACCCAATGAAAACATTCATTTAAAAAGGTCTTTTGACTAAAATTAAGGTAAGCTAACCCAATTACTTAATTGATTTTGTTTTCCAACAGCCACTAACCAATACTGAGAATTTATTTTTCTCTGTATACCTAAAGCATTTAATTGTATCATTTTGGTATCAGGTGTTAGTAGCGTAGACACTGAGAATTGATTATTTGTATTTTCAATAATGGCATATTGTTTTATGTTACTAACAACTTTTACTTTAAGTTCATAGCTGTTGGCACTTTGTTTTATGACTACAGGGGTTTCAACTTTATATTGAACCAGCCATGGCATGCAGGGTAGTAATGCTGGCTTTTGATAATAATTTTGTTGCAGACTATCGTTCCAATTATTAGTATTGTTATTAAAACTACTGCTACTAAAATAAATACTTCCATGAGCATTTTCTAAAGCACGCATTTTTTTAATTTGATAAGGTAATTCATTTTTATCTCTCCAGGCGGGGTTGCTACCTGCTTTATACATACCATGGCCAATGTATAAATTTCTTCCATAACTATTTTGATTCCACCATTGCGTAAGAGTATCATAATTTACTAGTGGGTGACTGTGTTCCCAATAAATTTGTGGTGCGATATAATCGACCCATCCTTTTTCTAACCATAATAAAATATCGGCATATAAATCATCATAGTTCGTTTGACCAGCTTGGGTGTCACTTCCTCTACTATCCTTTGATTTATTTCGCCAAATTCCAAAAGGACTAATCCCAAATTGTACACCTGGTTTTACTTGATGAATGGTCGCATATATTTGTTTAACAATAGTATCGCAGTTACTTCTTCTCCAATCGTCTTTAGATAAGCCTCTACTGTTTTGTTGATAGGTTTTTTCATCTGGAAATTCTTTGCCTGTAATTCGATAAGGATAAAAATAATCATCCATATGTATGGCATCTATATCATATCTGGTTACAAGGTCTCTAACAATTCTGTTCGTATGTTGCCATACCTGAGGTAGCCCTGGATTAAAATATTTTTTATCACCATAAGTTAAAAACCATTCAGGATGAAGTCTAGAAATATGACTAGGAGCAATGCTTGACTTTTTTATATTGAATACAGCTCGATAAGGATTTATCCATGCATGAAATTCCATACCTCTTTTATGTGTTTCTTGAATCATAAATTCTAGGGGGTCATAAAAAGGGCTGGGAGGTAAACCTTGTACCCCCATAAGGTATTCACTCCAAGGTTCTAATGTAGAAGGGTAAAAAGCATCGCCTGAGGGGCGTACTTGCATAATTATTGCATTCATCCCATTTTTTTGATGCTTATCTAATAGGGCTATAAATTCTTCTTTTTGTAATTGATTAGATAACCCCTTTTTACTAGGCCAGTCTATATTTTCAACTGTGGCTACCCAAACTCCTCTGAATTCAAAAATATTTTTATCATGAATATTAGGTTGAGATTTTGTAACAATACAAAGTCCTAGAAATAGGATGCTAAAAGAAAAACGCATGGGAATTATTTTATATTATATAGAAGTAGAATCTTCTCTAAGTTTATCTAAGGTCTGATTAATTACATGGGCTTCTTTTTCACTCACCCCTTTTAAAATGGAATCAATACGTGTATTTAAGCCATCTAATTTTTCTAATAATTGAATACCTTTTTTGGTGAGCGTAATATCCACTAATCTTTTATCTTTTAAGCAGGCCGATTTCTCTACTAAACCTTTTACAATTAAACGGTCCACTATTCTACTAGTATCACTCATTTTATCTAGCATTCGCTCTCTAATTTTTAAAGTGCTTAAAGGGGTATCGCTCCCTCTTAAAATTCTTAAAATATTATATTGTTGTTGAGTAATATCTTCCGTAGATAATATTTGACCTATCTTTTCATTCAACCAATTAGCAGTAAAAATGATATTGATACCCATTTTTTGAAATTCATTTCTGAAATTCGTTTGTTGTATATCTTTTTCAATACCCATTTATATTTTTTTCTCTTTAGGTTGTATAGAATGCTTTATCATCGTAAACAAGGGAAAAGCTAATAAGGCACCAATAGCATCTGCTAGCATATCACCCACTTCAAAGCCTCTTGAAGGAACAAAATATTTTTGATAAAATTCCATACCAATACCATAAACAATACAAACTATCATAGCCAAGGCTTTTATTCTTACAGTCTGAAAAGTGCTATTTGTATATTGTTCAAAATGAGTGAATAGGGATAAGGCTAAACTTCCAAATAAAATGGAGTGTATGATTTTATCAGCAAATGGTAAAGACAAAATAGTAGCAATTAATCCTTTGCCATTTCCACCGCTTGGCATACTTAATAAAATAAATATGAGCACAAATTCAAAAACGACCCAAACCAAAGTTTTAAATGAATTTGTCATGATGTATTATTGAACCAATTGACTATACGCCTCACTGGTTAATAAAGCTTCAACATCAGCGGCGTTTACTACGGTTACTTTTACCATCCATCCTGCTCCATAGGGATCGGTATTAACTAATTCGGGTTGAGCAGCTAAAGCTGGGTTGACTTCTATAATGGTACCTGCAACAGGTAAAAATAAATCACTCACTGTTTTTACAGCTTCTACAGTTCCAAAAACTGCCTCCGCAGATAGCATTTTTCCAACAGTATTAATATCAATATAAACTATGTCTCCAAGTTCACCTTGAGCATAATCGGTAATACCAATAGTGGCAGTATTACCTTCTAATTGAATCCATTCGTGGTCTTTTGTGTAACGTAAGTGTGCTGGGAATTGCATAATTTATTTTTTATTGGTACAAAGATTCATAAAAAACACTAAAAAAACAATGAGCTAGAAGCTAATGTTCTCAAAATAAAGTAAAATGTGGTCTTTTAAAAAAGTTTCCTGTTCTATTAAATCCAAGCTGGGAAGAGCCTTCAACTGCTTATAATGTGGCCAACCTTCTTCATCTTGCCCTTCTAATAGATAATAGCCACTACTTGATAAGATTTTACAAACAGCTACATGCATGAGGTCTTGTTTCTGTTCTTTGCTAATTTTTTCTATTAAGAAACCCGTTTCTTGAAGGCCTATAAGGAATAAGATAGATTCTACGTCGGGCTTTTTACCAAATCGGCTCATCAGTTTTTTCTCTAAATCCCACCACCTGGTCTGAAAGTCGTCCTTGATTGAGTGCATAGCCTTTTTCAATTTATGGGGCAAAGGTAGGGGATATCTAGGCTTAAGTAAAACGCTTTAATTATCTTTGCTAAAATTCGAAGTGATGTTACAAGTGAGTTATTTACGCCAAAATAAAGAACTAGCCAAGCAGAAGTTGGCAATTAAGCATTTTGCAAACTTGAATTTAGTAGACACTGTTATTGCTTTGGATGATGAAAGAAAGCAGTTACAAGCCGCTTTTGATGAAATTCAATCCAAAGTAAATGCAGCATCCAAAGATATTGGTGGATTAATGGCTAAAGGAGAAAAAGAAAAAGCTGAACAACTGAAAAATGAGGTAGCTGGTTTAAAAATTCAATTAGAGCCACTCAAAACAAAAATGAATGAAGTAGAATTACAATTACAAAATACTATTGTTCAGCTTCCTAATCTTCCTCATGACTTAGTACCCAAAGGAAAAACACCTGAAGAAAATGAATTGATAAAACAAGGAGGTGTTATTCCTAAATTGCCAACCGGTGCCCAGGCCCATTGGGATTTAATTAGTAAATACAATTTGGTTGATTTTGAAACAGGTGCCAAAATTACTGGAAGCGGCTTTCCTTTATATGTGGGCAAGGGGGCAAAATTTCAAAGATCTTTAGTACAATATTTTTTAGATTTTAATATTCATGCAGGTTATAAAGAATATTTACCTCCTTTTATGGTAAATGAAGCTTCCGCTTTTGCTACTGGGCAGCTTCCAGACAAAGAAGGGCAGATGTACCATGCCACTGCAGATAATTTTTATTTAATTCCAACTGCAGAAGTACCTGTAACCAATATATTTAGAGAAGTAGTTTTAAAAGAAGCCGATTTACCAATTCTAATGACAGCTTATTCGCCCTGCTTTAGAAGAGAAGCAGGAAGTTTTGGAAAAGAAGTTAGAGGATTGAATAGAGTGCATCAATTTGAAAAAGTTGAAATTATACAAATTGTTCATCCTGATAAAAGTGATATAGTATTAAATGAAATGGTGCAACACGTTGAAAAATTATTAGTGAGTTTGGAATTGCCTTATCGTATTTTGAAACTGTGTGGTGGTGATATGGGATTTGCATCTGCTATAACTTATGACTTTGAAGTGTATAGTGCAGCGCAACAAAAATGGCTAGAAGTAAGTAGTGTTTCCAACTTTCAATCTTATCAAACCCATAGAATGAAGTGTCGCTTTAAAGATGCTACAGGCAAAATTCATTTGACTCATTCACTCAATGGAAGTTCACTAGCTTTGCCTAGAATTTTTGCTGCTATCCTTGAAAACTATCAAACAGAGGCTGGAATTGCAATTCCAAAAGTTTTACAATCTTATTTTGGTGCTGAAAATTTAGTTTAAAAATTACCAAATCTCAAACCCAGGGCATAAGGGAATAAAGAAAAATGACTTTGATTTTTATCAAATAAATTGATGGATCCGTAGGATCCGTATAACCTAATGCCTCCGATACCTAATTCACCAATGGTGGCTAGTCGCCAATTATTTAAATCAAAGTTGCCATTATATTTTTGTTTTCCTCTTTCTGAAGAAATTTGTTTGTTTCTTGAATCTACTAAATAGCCTGCGCTCAAACCAATGCTTGCATAAAAACCTTTCCGACTATTAGGGTTGGGTTGGAAATTAATTTGTACAGGTACTGTTACATATTTAGTAAATAATTTATTCTTACTAAATTGAACATTGTCTATGAAAACTGTTTTGTTGGGTTCATTTCTAAAACTTACCGGTTGTTCGAATCTAAAATTAAACATCTCGAATCCTACCCCATATTTTAAATTTATTTTGTGTTGATATAGATTTAGTTTTTGTTGCACAATCCATAAATTAAAATTGCTAGATTTTCTATTGTCTAATTTTAAATTGCTAGAATTTACCCAATACTTACTATAAGGTATTCCTGGATAAAGAGAGGCATAAGCAATTTGAGCCGACTCATCTATATAATTTGCAAATCCTAGATCAAAAGAAAACCAATTGGTAGTTACATTTTTTATTTTTTTGGGACTGCGCTCAATGATAAAATGGGTATTGTCAAAGTCGCCTTCTTCCAGCAGGGAAGCCCCCTCTTTTTTATAGTTGTTATTTTGAGATTTAATTACATTAATTCTTCCTACTCTAATAGTATCATCAGAAATAGATAAGAAAGTATCTTTTTTAAATTTTCCATTCGTAATATTTATTATAGTACCATATCCCTTATTTCTTTTCTTATTATTTTGATCATCATGGTTCTGAGCTTGTTTTTTTATAATAATCATATTACCAATAGTAATAGTATCAATTTTATTGATTTTTAAGCTATCATTTTGAGCGTGTAATTGAATACTAGAGAATAAGTAAATAGCAAGTAAATGGGGTACTAATATTTTTTTCATATTTATTTTTCTTTTTCTATTTTATTTTTTTTAAAAATGGCTGACACTCTTCTTGTGATACCTCTAAAAGCAGATCCATTAATTTCAAACATGCCTATATTGATCGTATTTTCTTCCTCATCTGTTCTAATTTCTTGGTAAGTTGCAGTGGTAAGGTGTATATTTTTAGGACCATCTTGAATTTCATTTTGAGTAGTAGATTCCCCTGGCACTTTTTCATAAGCACTCAGAGCATTATTCACTTGACTTTGGGTGGTAGCTGAATGTTCGTTCAAAAGAATAGATGTGCTATTACTTGTAGTATTATTTTCTTGTATTGGATTGTTTATATCTGTAAGTAGGGAAGACTTATTTTCACCATTACTATTATTAGCTAAAATGGTGGTTGAACTTGAGAATTGATTGGAATGAGTATTTAATTTTTTGTTATCATTTTTTGTAATAAAAGTGTTGGGCTTCTGACGCGGTGTAAGGGTAGCAGTATTTGAGGATGTATTTTTATGTATTTTATTGTTTGGCTTTAAAAGTACAACACCTATACATAAAATGAGCATTGCAGCAATGGTGTAAACAGCCTTTAAACTCCAATTTGAAATTTTAACTTTAGAAGCAGTAATTTCTTTTTTGTATAAAGACTTTTTAAAATCATTCTCTAATTTAGCTTGCATTTCAGGGAATCGATATAAAAATATTTTATCTTCCATTTCAATACGAGGCGCTTCTAATTTTGTGCTTTTGAAAATTTCTAATGATTTAGCATACGTGGGATGATTGTATACAAAAGCTTCTACGGCTGCTTTATCAGCAGCACTCAATTCATTATCTATATAAGACATGAAATAAGATTCGTAATTACTTTTGTTTATCATACACTTAGGCACTTAATTTTTCAAAATGAGTTAATTTATTTTTTAAAATTTGTCTTGCTCTATGTAAATACACTTTTACTTGAGACTCTGATAATTGCATAATATCACCAATTTCTTGATAGGAATAACCTTCATAATCTTTTAATAAAATCAATGATTTTTGAGTAGGGTTTAATTGGTTAATAGCTTCTAATAAAATTTGTTTTAATTCCGAACTTTTTTGAGATACAGTATTAACATTTTCATCAAAACTATCAGTAATAACCATCTTAGTATCTTTTCTAAGTTGGTCGATCATTAAATGATATGCTACCGTAAATAAATAAGATTTAGCTTTTAATAGCTCTACTTTGTTTCTATTAACCCAAAGTTTCTCGAATGAGGTTTGAACAATGTCTTTGGCGTCCTCTTTATTTTTACTAATTTTTAAAATAAATCGGTAAAGACCATCCGAATAATCATCTACACAAGTATTAAATTCTAATTCCGTCATGCAATTAGGGTTCTCATAGAATTAAACGCGTGTTTCAACAAAAAGTTACAGTCAAAAGTATATTTTATGTGAAATAATTTTGACCCAAATTCATTTAAACGATTACTTACTAATAGTTTATAATTTGTTCTTGGATATTGGCAGGTAGTGTTCTCCATTCGTATTGTTGGTTTCTTAATTGTGGCTCAAAACCTGCTTCTTTAATGGCTTCCTGAATAGTTTTATAAGTAAAGCGATGAGGGGCACCAGCTGCACTTACTACATTTTCTTCCAGCATTATGCTTCCAAAGTCATTGGCTCCAGCCTCTAAGCAAACCTGAGCTGTAGCTTTGCCCACCGTTAACCAGCTTGCTTGAATATTTTTAATATTTGGTAACATGATCCTGCTAATAGCTATCATTCTGATGTATTCTTCAGTGGTGGTTAAATTGTGTACGCCTCTAATTTTTGTGAGTAATGTATCAACATCTTGAAAGGTCCATGGAATAAAAGCTAAAAATCCTTTAGCATTTGCAGGTTTTTTATCTTGGACTTCGCGTATGCGAACTAAATGAATAAATCTTTCTTCAATAGTTTCTACGTGCCCAAACATCATTGTGGCACTTGTTGTAATATTCAATTGATGTGCTGCAGCCATCACATCTAACCATTCATCTGCACCACACTTACCGTTAGATACCAATTTTCTAACACGGTCTACTAAAATTTCTGCTCCCGCCCCAGGTAATGAATCCATGCCTGCAGCCACCAAGGCTTTTAGTACTTCAGTATGTGTCATTTTTTCTAACTTGGCAATATGCGCAATTTCTGGAGGCCCCAGTGTGTGCAATTTAATAGTAGGAAACTCTTTTTTTATCTGGCTAAAAATATCGGTATAAAAGGCCAAACCTAATTCTGGGTGATGTCCTCCTTGCAATAATAATTGATCGCCTCCCCATTCAATAGTTTCTTTAATTTTTTTACGATACGTATCCATATCGGTAATATAGGCTTCTGGGTGTCCTGGTACTCTATAGAAATTACAAAACTTACAATTTGCAATACACACGTTAGTGGTGTTTAAATTTCTATCAATCTGCCAAGTCACTTTTCCATGGGGCACTTGTTTTTTTCTCAATTCGTTGGCAATATATGTTAACTCAGTTAGTGGTGCTTGCTCAAATAAAAAAATTCCTTCTTCAACACTGAGGTGTTCAAAATTCAGGGCGCGTTCCAATAGGGATTCTAACTTCATAGCTAGGGTATTTTAGGACTACAAAGCTAATCGAATTTATCGGGTTTCGAAATGCACTGTTGTACTTATTAAGTATTTTTGCTGTTTACTATGATACAATTTGAAAAATTTCAATTAGCCAATGGTTTAAAAGTAGTAGTACATCAGGATACTAGTACTCCAATGGCAGTGGTGAATATTTTATATAATGTAGGTGCCAAAGACGAAGATTCTAACAAAACAGGTTTTGCCCACTTGTTTGAACATTTAATGTTTGGAGGTAGTGTAAACATCCCAGAATATGACGAACCCCTACAAAGAGCAGGCGGCGAAAATAATGCTTATACAACCAATGATTTAACCAATTATTATTGTCAGATTCCAGCAGAAAATATTGAAACTGCTTTTTGGTTAGAAAGTGATAGAATGCTGTCACTGGCTTTTAGTAATAAAAGTTTAGAAGTTCAAAAAAAAGTAGTTTGTGAAGAATTTAAAGAGCATTATATCAATAAACCCTATGGAGATGTTTGGCATAAAATGCGTTCTTTAGCTTATACTAAACATCCTTATCGTTGGATGACCATAGGGGCTTCTTTGGAACATATTGAAAATGCTACTATGAAAGAGGTGAAAGAATTTTTCTTTCAATTCTACCGACCCAATAATGCTATTTTGGTGGTCACTGGTAACATTCAAACATCACAAGTAAAACAATTAGCAGAAAAATGGTTTGGTCCCATAGAAGCAGGTAAAAATTATATACGTCAATTACCAAAAGAACCTCTTCAAGAAAAGGCAAGGTCAATGGAGGTACATGCAGATGTACCACTGGATATGTTGATGATGACTTGGCATATGGGTGGCCGCTTTGATGAAGCCTATCATACTACGGATTTAATCACTGAAGTTTTAGGAGGTGGTACTTCTGCTAGATTATATGAACAACTTGTAAAAGTGAATCAAATTTTTTCATCAATAGATTGTTATCATTTTGGAACTATAGACCCAGGACTACTAGTTATTGAAGGAAAACTAGTGAAAGGCATTAGTATGAAGAAAGCCGAAAAAGCTGTTTTGGAGGAAATTGAAAAAATAAAAAATAAGGTATTGGAGGAAAAAGAAGTACAAAAGGTAATTAATAAAACCGAGAGTATGATTTGTTTTGAAGATATGAGTCTTATGAATAGGGCACACAGTTTAGCTTTTTATGAATTATTGGGTGATGCCCATTTAATGAATAAAGAATTGTCTATGTATCAAAAAGTAACACCTTCCATGATACAACAAACAGCTCAAAAAATTTTCCAGGATAACAATCGTAACACTTTATATTATCATTCTAAATCTTAAATATGGCCTTAGTTAGATCCGAAGCACCTTACATGAAAGACGCCATCGATTTTAATATTCAGTTAAAGCCGTATAAAAAATTTATTTTAGATAATGGAGTAGAAGTATATACTTATGAAGGGGGGTCACAGGAAGTTCTATTAGTAGATATGGTCTTTTATGCGGGTAATTGTTTTGAGCAAAAAAATTGGGTAGCTGCTGCTACTAATTTTTTATTAAAAAATGGTACCAGTGCTAAAAGTTCATTTGAAATTACAGAAGCCTTCGAATTTTATGGAGCACATTTAAATAGAACTTGTACCAATGAGACAGCCACTGTGACTTTACATACTTTATCTAAGCATTTTCAAAAAGTCGTACCTATTTTAGGAGAAATTATTTCAGATGCCAATTTTCCAGAAAAAGAAATTGATATTTTAAAACAAAATCAAATTCAAAGATTGTTGTTGAATTTAAAAAAAAGTGACTTTATTGCCAGTAGACTGATTGATGAATATTTATTTGGTATTACACATCCATATGGAAAATATAGTGTTGAAAAAGATTATAAAGACATTCAAAGAGAAGACTTAATTGCATTTTATGATAAGTATTATAAAAATGGTAAATGCATCATTTTTATGGCTGGTAAGTTTCCTAGTAATATAGAAACCACACTGAATCACTACATTGGAGCACTTCCATTAAATAAAAATGACATTATTGAAAAAGAGCATACCATTCTTTCAGCTACACAAAAAAAATATAGTATAGTGAATGATGCTGAGTCGGTTCAAGGCTCGATTCGTTTAGCAAGAAATTTTGTGAACAGACATCATCCTGATTTTCCTTCTGCACAAGTACTTAATAATATATTTGGTGGTTTTTTTGGCTCTAGATTAATGAGTAATATTAGAGAAGACAAAGGGTATACTTATGGCATACATAGTTATTTGCAAAATTATAAATATGCGGGTGTATGGATGATAAGTACAGATGCTGGAAAAGAGGTATGTAGAGCCACCATTGATGAAGTGTATAAGGAGATGAAAAAGCTAAGAGAAAATTTGGTAGAAGAGCAAGAATTGAAATTGGTTAAAAATTATATGTTGGGAGCTTTATTAGGGGATTTAGATGGGCCTTTTCAAATAATTAGTCGTTGGAAAACATATATCCTGCATGGTTTGACGGAAGACTATTTTAATCAAACTATCAATGTCATTAAAAATGTAGGTTCCCAGAAGCTAAATGATCTTGCTAAAACCTACTTAAAGGAGGAAGATTTTTATGAATTAGTAGTCTATTAAGGACTTTCTAGACTGCCATTTATCCTTTTCTATTATCATTTATCAAATTTGTAAATTAATAAATTATTGATAATCAATAATTTAATCTAGCATTAAATTTCTTTATAGTACTATGTTATACATAGTACTAAATAAATACATAACTTTGTGTTTCAAATTTAGATCATGGATATTCAAAATACACAAAGTCAAATGCGCAAAGGTGTACTAGAGTTTTGCATATTGTCCATTATTCAACAAAAAGAGGTATATCCAAGTGATATTGTTGAGAAAATGAAACAGGCCAATTTACATATTCTAGAAGGTACTTTGTATCCTTTATTGACTCGATTAAAAAATGCAGGCCTTTTAAACTATCGTTGGGTAGAAAGTATCAGTGGACCTCCCAGAAAATACTTTGTTATCACAGAAGAAGGAAAAGCAGCCTATGAAGTTTTATTAAAAACTTGGCAAGAAATGACGCAAGCAGTCAATCAATTAACCGAACCTAGTAATACTATTTGTACAGCTGAAACAACAGCTTCTTAAATTTAAATTTTATGAACAAAGTAATAAATATCAATTTTCAAGGTCGCATTCTTCCCATAGAAGAATTAGCTTATGAAGCATTGAAACAATATATAGATACACTTCGAACTTATTTTGCTAATGAAGAAGGTCGTGATGAAATTATAAATGACATTGAATGTCGTATTGCTGAACTCTGTGAAGAACGTTTGAAAAAAGCAGCAGCCTGTATTACTGTGGAAGATATCAATTTAATTATATCTAGTATGGGACGTCCTGCAGATTTTGAAGCTCAGGATGGTTTTGAAACTACCAGCCAATTTCAATCTGGTGCTAATACGTCCAGCAATGCTCACTATGAATTTGCAAATAATACTAAGAGATTATATAGAGATGAACAGAATAAAGTATTAGGGGGTGTATGTAGTGGTATTGCTAATTATTTTGGTATCGAACCTTTGGTGGTGAGAATTTTATGGTTCTTTTTAATTGGTGTAAATATTTTAGCTTATTTAATATTGTGGATAGCAGTGCCTAGTTCTTCTGTTAAAGTAGTAGGAGGTGTTCGTAAAAGATTATTTAGAGATATAGATAATAAAGTAATAGGGGGAGTGGCTTCAGGACTCTCAAAATATTTTGGGATACAAGTGTGGATAGTGAGAATTTTATTTTTAATCCCATTTATTCGTTTTGTATTTAAATTGCAACATTTACATTTATTCCAATTTTGGGATGCACACGATTTTCCTAATTTTTTAGACATAACATTTAGCCCAGGGGCTGTATTTGTTTACATTGTTTTATGGTTGGTTTTGCCTGAGGCTAAAACCAGTGCAGATAAATTAGAAATGATAGGAGAGAAAGTGGATTTGAATAGTATTAAAAATACCATTCAAAACGATATGGAGGGTTTTAGTAAAAGAGCACAATCTTGGGGAAGTAATTTATACAATAAGACCAAAGGTAAAGAGGAGACTCAAAATGAGGCTTTTAAAAATTCAACAGAAAAACCAAAAGGCTTACTCTATTTTCTAGGAAGAATGATTACATTAATTATAAAAGGCTTTGTTTATTTTATTTTAGCTATAGTGGGCATTTCACTACTAGCTGCTTTATTTGGAATAGGAGTTGCCGCTACTGCTTTATTACCCCTTAAAATTTTCATTTTAGAAGAGGGTGCACAAACCTGGTCGGTTATAGGGGCTTTATTACTTTTTGTTTGGGTACCCATCATTGGAATAGTTACGGCAATTATTAGAAAGATTGCAGGGTTTAAAAAAGCAAATATTTGGGTAAGGTCAAGTTTCTGGGCTCTATGGATAGTAGGTTGGATATTGCTTTTTTATTTTGGATCTAGCTTAAGTAATAGTTTTTCAAAACATAATATACCTGTTGAGCAAAGTGTTGCTTTAGTGAATCCAACCATTGATTATTTAGAAGTAACCGCCGCACCAAAAATGAAATATTATGAAAATCATTGGTTTGAATTAGAACCCTTCCAAGGATTTTCAGATGAGGATACTGTTTATGTAAGAAATTTACGCATTAGAATTACTCAATCACCTAATGATAGTTTTCAGGTAAAAGTGGTGAAATTGAGTAATGGAAAGAATCTTCAAAATGCCAATGCCTTAGCTAGTAAAATAAATTTTGAACTTACACAGGAAGATAGTCTATTGTATTTAGATAGAGGTATTGCTATTAATAAAATAGATAAATTCAGAAATCAACATATTATAATGACCATTGCAGTACCTATTGGGAAGCGTTTTAAAATAACTAATAAAGGCTGGTCACAAACCAATATTCAAATTGGAAATAGAGGCATAAAAACTAGAACCATTGATCGTATTACTTCCGATGATAATTGGTATGATGAGTGGAATGAGCCTTGGGATATAGCCTCTTTTTCTTATGAAAAAGGAGTGGAGTATAAAATGACTAAAACAGGATTATTGAACATGCATCCTTTAGATCGCACTGTGGATGATAATACTTCAATGCCTGATGGAAAAACAGATAAAGAAATTCAATTACAAAAATTGAAAGAAGAAAGAGAGTCTATTAAAAATGAGATAAAAAAATTAAGAGAAGAAGAGCTTCAAAAAAATAAAGCCAGTGTTTTGAAAGTAAATGATATCAAAAAAGAGAATACACAACATTCAAAGCTCGATCAAATCCAAAAAGTAGGTAAAGCTGCTAGTAAATTGACCGATGTTCAATGGATATTAGATAGGTTTACACACTAGACATTCCTTTTCAGTTTCTTTTTTGTTTATCTTTGAAAAAATGAAATTGAAATGAGTGATGTTTTAAATACTCCCTTTACCCAAAAACATATTGCCTTAGGTGCGAAAATGGCTCCTTTTGCGGGTTACAACATGCCCATTAGTTATACTGGTATCAATGTTGAGCATGCTGCAGTAAGAAATAATGCTGGCGTTTTTGATGTCAGCCATATGGGTGAATTTATACTCAGGGGTCCTGATGCTTTAGATCTAATTCAAAGAGTAACATCCAATGATGCCTCTGTTTTAGAAGATGGTAAAGCTCAGTATAGTTGTATGCCAAATACTACTGGTGGAATTGTAGATGATTTATTAGTATACTGTATTGAAAAAAATAAAGTATATATGTTAGTGGTAAATGCATCTAACATAGAAAAAAATTGGAAATGGATTTGTGATTATAATACACAAGGAGTAGAAATGCATAATATTAGTGCAAAAACTGCTTTGTTAGCAGTGCAAGGTCCAAAAGCCACAAAAATTATTCAAACTTTAACTAGTATGGATGTTTTAAATATGCCTTACTACAGTTTTGCAAAAGGAGAAATGTTAGGAATTGAAAATGTGCTTATCAGTGCCACTGGCTATACTGGTGCTGGTGGTGTTGAAATTTATTTTGAAGATATAAACGACAATGCTAACAAAATTTGGGATGCAATTTTTAAAGCCGGTGCTGCAGATGGCATTCAGCCCATTGGATTAGGTGCTCGTGATACACTTCGATTAGAAATGGGTTTTTGTTTATATGGAAATGATATTGATGAAACTACTAGTCCTTTAGAAGCTGGATTAGGATGGATTACCAAATTCAATAAAAATTTCACTAATAAAGAAGCTTTACTTGCTCAAAAAACAAATGGGGTTACAAAGAAATTGATAGGTTTTGAAATGATTGATAGAGGTATACCAAGACATCATTATGAGATTAAAGATGCTACTGGAAAACGAATCGGTTCTGTAACTTCAGGCACACAGGCACCTAGTTTAGCAAAGGCAATTGGAATGGGCTATGTAACTACTGAATTTTCAAAACCTGGAACTGAAATTTATATTGATATTAGAAATACTTTAGTGAAAGCAGTGGTGGTGAAATTTCCTTTTAAATAACAATCTTTTTTATTACCTACAATTATACCCTTTATAGGTAAGGTAAATACTGCTTTTTTGTCTTCTTACTATTTGCAATTTTGTGCTACAACAAAATAATTTAGTATGAAGGCAATTAAAAACAAAGTTCAACTCATTGGACATTTGGGAGCTGATCCCAATTTTAAAATTTTAAAAGATGCTCCATTAGCCAGTTTTCGTTTGGCAGTAAATGATCGTTACAAAAACGCTAAAGGTGAATGGATGGAAGAAACCCAGTGGTTTAATTTAGTGGCATGGTCAAAGCTTGCACTATTTGCTGAAAAATATTTAGTCAAAGGAATAGAAATTGCTGCAGAAGGCAGACTGCTTACTAAATCTTATACCGATAAAAATGGAATTAAAAGAGTAAGCACAGATATTATTGTCTCAGATATTTTAATTATATCAAAAAAGAATACAGAGGTGAAAGAATTAGTGTAGCGCAAAAAGAAGGTTTTGTATATTTGCACACTATGAAAATTGCAGCAAAGAAAAAACCTTCCTTACATACCGTTTTTACTCCTCAGTTATTGGATTTATATGATTTAAAAGATAGTATAGTTGTTATCATAGATGTTTTTAGAGCCACTTCCACTATGGCAACAGCTTTATATAACGGTGCTAGCAAAATTATACCAGTAGACACGCCTGAACTTTGTATAGAAGTTGGAAAGCAAACAGGTGGTATCACAGCTGGTGAAAGAGATGGGAAAGTTATTCCAGGTTTATCCTATGGAAATTCTCCATCGGAATATCCTAGAGCATTTATAGAAAATAAAATTTTAGTAATTACAACTACAAATGGAACTAAATTATTGCATCTGGCTTTAAAGCAAGGCGCAAAAGACATTATAACAGGATCATTTCCCAACTTAACTAAAGTAGTTGAGTATTTAAAAGAGCAAAATGCGCCTGTGATTTTAGGTTGTTCTGGTTGGAAAAACCGATTTAACATAGAAGATGTCTTATTTGCAGGTGCCGTCATTGAGGAAATTAAAGACCAATTTGAAATTCATTGTGATAGTAGTTTTATGGCAAATGAATTATTTAATCTGCATAAAAATGATTTACCTACTTATATTCAAACAGTTACTCATTGGCACCGACTAGCTGCTTATGGGCTGCAAGAAGATATGCTATACTGTATTTCTAAAGATACTGCCCCTGCTTTACCAATTTTTAAGAGTGGAGCTCTTGTGAATAGGGGCTAATCACAATATTTTCACAATCATTCTAAATACGTAATATTATTAGCTAGCAAAGTCTTACATTTGCAAATTGCCCTTTTTTAGGGCTTTTGCAGTATTATGGCATTACCTTTTTTAATTAAACACATTTATAGTTTCGGCACTGAGGAAGTGATTCGTAGGGGTAAGAAAATTTTTGCACTCAAGAATATTGAATTGGTGAAATTTGATCCCTTATTAGGTAGTATACATTGTCGTGTTAAAGACGATGGCTATAGTACTTATTATAAAGTAACTATTGAAAATTTTAAAAGTGCTGCTACCTTATCATTGAGATGCGGCTGTCCATATAATTTATCAGAAGTTTGTAGACATAAAGCTGCTGCTTTATTTTTTGTTCAAGACTTATTAGACAAGAATTTATTAGAGTATAAGCCTGCTTCTTATAAAACTACTCATACACAATTAAGAACGAAGTCTTTAGATTTGAAAATGATTCGAATGCTTTGCTCAAAAACTACTTTTGAAAAAGCGGAGGAAATTTTAAAATCTGTGAGGCCTCATATTATTGAAAGTGAGAATGAAAAAGTAGTAGCAGAGATAGATGAGAAAGGCAAAACCTATCATATTATTGTTCAAAAAAATGAAGAACGTTTTTTTGATACCTCCTGTGATTGTCTTTCAGAAACAGAATATCCCCTTTGTATACATAAAACCATGTTGCTGTTGCAATTATTTCAGTTAAAGGGGGCAGATTATTTTGACACAATTCGTAACTGGGATAGAGAAAAGAATAAACTTTTGGCTTTGTATGGCTATAGTTTGGATGATTATATAGAAGATAAGTTTGAATTTACATATCAAGATGGAAAGCCCTATTTAAAAGTTTTGGATGATAAAATTCAAAAGCTCAATTCGATACATTCTTCCACTTCTCATTTTAAAAGACCTAATTCTAATGACTGGAATTTAGAAGAGCATCAGACCGACCTTTCCAACCAAGAAATTATAAAAGAACGATTTGGCATTGTAATTCAATATGAGCCAAACATATATCCCTATATTTCTTTTAATGTAGTGAAGGGAGAGGTAAATAATGAGGGGACTTCTTTTTTAGGTAAAGTAGAAAAAATAGATCTTTTAAAATTTATTACACCCTCTTTAATTAAGGAGGAAGACAAAATATTATTACAACATGTAAAAAAGTTACAGCCTTCAGAATTATCTAAATTTTTAAATAAAAATTCACCTTTCCAAGGTTTGTGGGATACTATTGTGCATGCCGATGAAGACAGTTTACCCGATGAGACCAAAGAGTTAATGCAAGAGTATTTACACCCTAAAATAGAAAAAGTTTGGAGAGACTTATCTGAACATCCCTTTAATTTTTATTTACCGCATAATAAACCCTTTACTACGGCTAATTTACAGAAGGCTGATTTAGTATTCAATGCCATTCAGCCCAGTTTTAGAGTAGAAAAAACAGAAAATCGATATATTATTTATGCTGAAGTGAGTTTACCAGAAGGAAAAATTCCCCTGGAGGACAATCATGCAAAAACACATTTTCTTTTTCAATACCATCATCAATTTTTCATATGGAAACAAAGAGAAGATTTATTATGGGTTGAAAAATTTATACCAAAAGGATTTCATGAAATAGAATTGGAAAAATGGCCAGATTATTTACAAAGCACATTACTTCCTTTGTCAAAACAATATGAGGTTTCATTAGAAAATGTATCACAAGAAAAATTGAAAGGAGTAAAGCCTCAGCTTCAAATTGTATTAAAAGAAAATGGGGACTATTTATTCTTTGAGCCTTTGTATGCATATAAAGATATTATAGTGAATAAAGAAGATGGTCCTTCTGTAATTCAGCAAGTGGGAGATAAAATTGTTATTTTAGAAAGGGATCTGGCTGCGGAAAGACATTTAATGAATATCATTGAACAACTTCATTCTGGGTTTATTCGACCCAATGAAGGAAATATTTTAGCCTTAAAAGGAGCTGAGGTTTTAAAAAATAATTGGTTTTTCTTATTTATTGATACTTTAAGGGAAAAACAAATTCCATTATTTGGAACGGAGCACTTAAAACAATTTAAATATAATACCTCTAAACCCTCTACCCGTTTATATATTAGTAGTAATACTGATTGGTTTGATGCAAAAGTGGAAATATCTTTTGGTGAGCAAAAAGTATCCATACAGGACATTAAGAATATGCTATCTAACAAACAACAATTTGTGCCTTTAAAAGATGGTAGTTTAGGAGTGCTTCCTGAAAAATGGCTAAATAAGTATTCTTTACTTTTCAAAGTAGGGGAGGGTAAGGCCGATACACTCAAACTAAGTAAATATCATTTCTCTATTTTAGATGAGCTGTATCAACAAAGAGATGAGGAAGAACTAATTTTTCAATTGGAAGGAAAGTATGAAAAAATTAGAGAAAAATATGCTATCGCAGATATTGCACCACCTACCCACTTGGTTCCAATTTTAAGACCTTATCAAATAAGTGGATTTCAATGGTTGAATTATTTACATGATGTACAATGGGGTGGAATTTTAGCAGATGATATGGGATTGGGTAAAACTATTCAGACTCTATCATTTTTGCAACATTTAAAAGAAAAAAATGGAAAATTACTGGCGTTGGTAGTTTGTCCTACAACGCTTTTATATAATTGGCAAAATGAATTAAAAAAATTCACACCTACTTTAACCCATCATATTCATCATGGGGGTAGTAGAAAGAAAAATATTTTAAAAGACAATGGCTTTGAAGTTATTATTACGACTTATGGCACCTTGAGAAGTGATATTAAAATGTTTGTTGAAGTTAATTTTGATTATGTCATTTTAGATGAAAGTCAGGCTATCAAAAATCCTGCCTCTAAAATAACCAAAGCCGCCTGTTTACTAAAAGCCAACAACAAATTATGTCTAAGTGGAACGCCACTGCAAAACAATACTTTTGACATTTATGCTCAAATGAATTTTTTGAATCCTGGTATGTTGGGTACGGAGGAATATTTTAAACACCATTTCTCTATGCCTATTGATAAATTTGATGAGCAAGAACAAAAAGAGCATTTAAGGAAATTTGTTTTTCCTTTTATATTAAGAAGAACCAAAGAGCAAGTAGCTAAAGATTTACCTGAAAAGCAAGAGATGGTTTTGTATTGTGAAATGGCTGAAGAACAAAGAAAAATTTATGAAGCATATAGAAACGACTATCGAGATAAACTTATTGGAATGGTGGAGGAAAAAGGTATTCAAAAATCTCAGCTTTCTATCTTACAAGGCTTAATGAAATTGAGGCAGATTTGTGATAGCCCTGCCATTTTAAAAGATGAATCATATCCCAATGATTCTGTAAAATTAACCGAATTAACACGTGAAATAGCTGAAAACATTGGGGGACACAAAGCATTAGTTTTCTCTCAATTTTTAGGTATGTTGTCTTTAATAAAAGAGGAATTAAAAAAATTAGGGATTGATCATGAATATTTTGATGGAAGTAGTAGCATTCAAGATAGAGAAAGGGCTATAGAGCGTTTTCAAAATGATGATAATTGTAGGGTGTTTTTAATTTCATTAAAAGCAGGGGGCGTAGGTTTGAATTTAACGGCTGCCGATTATGTTTACTTGGTAGATCCTTGGTGGAACCCAGCAGTGGAGCAACAAGCTATTGATAGAACACATCGTATTGGTCAAACAAAAAATATTTTTGCTTATCGTATGATTTGTAATGATACGGTAGAAGATAAAATTTTAAAATTACAAGAAAGAAAAAAATCTTTGGCGAAAGAACTCATTTCCGATGAAGTGGGATTTGTTAAGTCTTTAACCAAAGAAGATATTGCTTATTTATTTAGCTAGGTTTTATTGTATTTCAGCGGCTGCAATATTCGCTTTTGGATTTTTTAAAAACTCATTTTTACATTCTGTAGAACAAAATCCTATTACCCATTTTTCATAATGAGCCGTGTCGCTAATGCCAGCACTTACGGGCATGCCACAAGTGGGATCTTTTTTATTATTTACTAAACTTATTGCATAGGTTTTTGCACTAGTGGTATCGGCTTTTGTGATTGAACTGGTATCAGTCATTTGAGTTTCTGATGTTTCATGGGACTGACAACAGGATAGTAATAAAAAAGAAGCTATGATGAAGCTGTTTATAAAAGGTATTTTCATATAGTTTTATTTTATTTGATAAGTTCAAAAGTACAACTATGACAAGACTAGAAAAAACTAACAGTCATTCATTTTTAAGAGAATATCGTTTTAATCGGGCATTCAGGGTAAATTATTAGGCCTATTGAGGTCATTTTGTCTATTTTATTATCTATTTTTACATTCTCATTCCTACACAAAAGGAAATTAAAATGAAACAGAAACAAAACCATTCTTTACTCAGTGGTGCATTTCATGCCCCTGTTTCTGTATTACATACGCTTATAATTCATTATACAAGTTCAGTAGATTTTTTTTACCGACGTGGATTCTGATAGGACGAGCAATTGGCACTTGCCCCTATCAGTGGAAAAACCCCAACCGAACATTCATCTTTCGCCAGCATTGAACTTTTTTTAAACTTAAAAGCCAATTGGAACAAAAAATAATTGTACGTGTTGCACATAGTGGTGACGCCTCTTTTGCAAAAGATATTACAGACGAAATGGCTGCTTCTGCTAAAGCAAGAGGCACTGGTATTGCTAAACGAAGCCCAGAATATGTAGCTACAAAAATTAATGAAGGAAAATCGGTTATTGCTATTACTGAAGAGGGAACCTGGGTAGGCTTTTGTTATATTGAAGCATGGCAACATGGAGAGTTTGTGGCCAATAGTGGTCTTATTGTGGCACCTGCTTTTCGAAAAACCGGCATTGCTAAAAAAATTAAGCAAACAATTTTTCAATTGTCAAGAGAAAAGTATCCCAATGCAAAAATATTTGGATTGACCACGGGATTAGCTGTGATGAAAATTAATAGTGAATTAGGGTATCAGCCCGTTACCTATAGTGAGCTTACCGATGATGAAGAGTTTTGGGCAGGTTGTAAGAGCTGTGTGAATTATGATATTTTAATGAGTAAGGATCGAAAGAATTGTATGTGTACAGCTATGTTGTACGAGCCAAAACAAGAAGAAAAAATAATATCAGCAGCCAACGATTTTATTAATAATTCGAAGTTGTATGAACGTTTTATGAAAATTAAGCAAAGTAAATTATTAAACTGGTTTAGAAAATAAATTGGAAATGGAAAAAGTAATTTTAGGTTTTAGCGGTGGATTAGACACTACTTTCTGCGTAAAATATTTAACAGAAGATAAGGGACTAGAAGTACATAGTGTTATAGTGAATACCGGAGGTTTTAGTGATCCAGAGTTAAAAAAAATTGAAGCACATGCTTATGCTTTAGGTGTGAAAACACATACTACAGTGGATGCGGTGAAAGGTTATTATGATAGCATAATTAAGTATTTGATATATGGAAATGTGTTAAAAAATAATACGTATCCTTTAAGTGTTAGTGCTGAGCGTTTAAGTCAAGCTTTGCATATTGCGGCTCATGTAAAAAAATTAGGGGCACAAAAAGTAGCACATGGTAGTACTGGAGCAGGTAATGACCAAGTAAGATTTGATATGATTTTTCAAATCATGATTCCAGATGTAGAAATATTAACGCCAATTAGAGATTTACAATTAAGCAGAGAGGCTGAAATAGCCTATTTGAAAGAAAAAGGGGTTCAAATGAATTTTGAAAAAGCAGCCTACTCTATCAATAAAGGTTTGTGGGGAACCAGTGTTGGGGGAAAAGAAACATTACAATCCAAAGGAGTTTTGCCTGAATCGGCCTGGCCAACTGCCATGACCAAAGAAGGGCAAGAAGAAGAAATGGTCATTGGTTTTGAAAAGGGTGAAATTACTACTGTTAATCAAAAATCCTTTCAACATCCTGCAGAAGCCATTACCTATATTCAATCAATTGCTGGATCTTATGGCATTGGAAGAGATATTCATGTGGGAGATACCATCATTGGTATCAAAGGCCGTGTAGGTTTTGAGGCTGCAGCTCCAATGATTATTTTAAAAGCACATCATGCTTTAGAAAAACATGTTTTAACTAAGTGGCAACTGTCTTGGAAAGATCAACTTGCATTGTTTTATGGTAACTGGTTACATGAGGGTCAAATTTTAGATCCTGTAATGAGAGACATAGAAGCCTATTTCACTAGTACACAAGAACAAGTGACTGGAAAGGTTACCATTCAACTTCTTCCTTATCGTTTTCAAATTATAGGTATTGAATCTCCTAATGATTTAATGAGTACCAAATTTGGAAATTATGGTGAAATAAATAAAGGATGGACAGGTAATGATGTAAGAGGATTTACAAAAATATTTGGTAATCAAGTAAGTATTTTTCATCAAATAAAGCAGTCTTCTAAAAAATAAATGCAATGCAAAAAATTAAAATTGGTATTGTAGGGGGTGCAGGTTATACAGGCGGTGAACTATTGCGTGTATTATTGCGTCATCCACAAGTGCAAATAAACTTTGTTCATAGCACTAGCAGTGCAGGACAATTAGTAAGCACTATTCATTCCGATTTATTAGGTGATACAGATCTTGAATTTACCTCTCATCTTCAACAGGATGTAGACTTACTATTTTTATGTGTGGGTCATGGTGAGGCTTTACAATTTTTAAAAACAAGTACTCTAGCTTCTTCTATAAAAATTATTGATTTATCTCAAGATTTTAGATTAGTGGCTTCTTCCCAACAAAGTAATATGAATTTTGTTTATGGTTTACCTGAATTGAATAAAAAAGCTATTCAAACTGCCAAATACATTGCAAATCCAGGATGTTTTGCTACAGCAATTCAATTAGGCTTGTTGCCTCTAGCTGCAAAAAATTCATTGCAAAGTGTATATACAACTGGCATCACAGGTGCTACAGGCGCTGGCCAAGCTTTATCTTTAACGAGTCATTTTAGTTGGAGAGCGGCTAATGTGCAACCCTACAAAACACTAGCGCATCAACATTTACATGAAATACATCAGAGTTTAGAACAATTACAAGGTAATAAAAATGCTTCAGTTCATTTTGTACCTTGGCGAGGCGATTTTACTAGAGGAATTTTTATAAGTAGTATACTTGAATCCTCTTATAGTTTGGAGGAGCTCAATACCATCTATACTCAGTATTATGAAGCTCATCCATTTACTCATTTTTCTATACATCCTATTCACTTGAAACAAGTGGTGAATACCAATAAATGTTTAATACATATTGAACAAAAAGATAATCAAATAGTGGTACATAGTGCCATTGATAATTTATTAAAAGGAGCCGTGGGACAGGCAATACAAAATATGAATTTAATGATGGGCATAGAAGAGACGGCAGGACTACATTTAAAAGCAAGTAATTTTTAAATTTAATAAAATGTCTTTATTTCAAGTATATCCCTTACAACCTATAACCATTACTAAAGCATTGGGATCTCATGTTTGGGATGACAAGGGTACTAAATATTTAGACATGTATGGCGGACATGCAGTTATAAGTATTGGTCATACCCATCCTCATTGGGTAAGTAGCATTGAAAAGCAATTACACGCTTTGGCTTTTTATTCTAACTCTGTAATTATGCCAATTCAAGAAAAATTAGCAGACGCACTCAATGTAATAAGTGGTAAAAAGGACTATCAATTATTTTTATGTAATAGTGGAGCTGAAGCCAACGAAAATGCTTTGAAACTTGCTTCTTTTCATACAGGTAGAAAAAAAATAATTGCATTTTCAAAATCTTTTCATGGACGTACCTCTTTAGCAGTTGCGGCCACTGATAATCCTAGTATTATAGCTCCTGTAAATGAAACAGATCATATCATTTTTCTACCCTTTAATGATATTGAAGCACTTAAAATTTGTTTTGCAAAACAAGGTGAGAAGATTGCAGGTGTTATTATAGAAGGTATTCAAGGAGTAGCCGGTATTTATGAAGCGAGCACACTTTTTTTACAAACTATTCGAAGTTTATGTGATAGCTATGGAGCGGTATTCATAGCAGACTCAGTTCAATGTGGGTATGGCCGATCTGGTAAATTCTTTTCACATGATTATGCAGCAGTGCAGGCAGATATTTATTCAATGGCTAAAGGAATGGGTAACGGATTTCCCATTGGGGGCATATTAATTGCACCTCACATTAAACCTACCTATGGTTTATTGGGTACCACTTTTGGAGGTAATCCGTTGGCTTGTGCTGCAGCTTTAGCTGTTTTAGATGTCATGGAGCAAGAAAATGTAATGGAAGCAGCTGCCCAAAAAGGCCAAGCATTAATAGAGACATTGAAAAAAACTAAAGGTGTAAAAGAAGTAAGAGGAAAAGGATTAATGATTGGTTTTGAAATGGAGCCTGCTTTTAAAGAACTTAGAAAAGTTTTATTAGAAGACTATAAAATATTTACGGGAGAAGCAAAGCCCCAGGTTATTCGTTTATTACCTTCCTTACTTATTGGGAATGCAGAGATAGATCTATTTTTAGAAAGCCTTAATAGTGCTGTTCATCAAATATCAAATAAAATAGCTTAAGTGTAACTATGAAACAATTTATATCTGTAAAAGATGTTCAAGATATCAATGCATTAGTGGCCAAAGCATTAGCTTATAAAAAGTCGCCTTTCATTGATAAAAATTTAGGTGCGCAGAAACGTATTGGTTTAATTTTTTTAAATCCAAGTTTAAGAACTAGATTAAGTACGCAAGCTGCTGCCCAAAATTTAGGTATGGAAGCTATTGTATTTAATGCTGATAAAGAAGGTTGGGCTTTAGAATTTACAGACGGTGCTATAATGAATGGCACTTCGGTGGAGCATATTAAGGACGCAGCACCTATATTAGGTAACTATTTTGATATTCTTTGTGTTCGCACCTTCCCTGGCTTAGTTGATAAAGCTGCAGATTACTGTGAAAAAATACTGTATCAATTTATAAAATATGCAAAAGTACCTGTTGTAAGTTTAGAATCGGCTACACTTCATCCCTTGCAGTCTTTAACAGATATAATTACTATTCAAGAATCGGTAGCATCCAATAAACTTCTAAAAAATAAAAAACCAAAAGTAGTTTTGAGCTGGGCTCCACACATAAAACCAATTCCACAATGTGTGGCAAATAGTTTTAGTGAATGGATCTGTGCTTGGAATGAAGTTGACTTTGTCATTACCCATCCACAAGGGTATGCTCTAGCTTCAGAATTTACCAAAGGTGCAATGATAGAACCTCATCAAGAACTTGCTTTACAAGATGCCGATTTTGTGTATGTAAAAAATTGGAGTAGCTATGAACCATATGGACAGGTTTTAAGTAATGATAATCATTGGATGATGACCCTTCAAAAACTAGCACTTACCAATAATGCAAAAGTTATGCACTGTTTACCAGTGAGACGAAATGTGGAATTAAGTGATGAAATTTTGGATGGGTCTAATAGTTTAGTGACACAGGCGGCATCCAATAGAATTTGGGCTGCACAAGCGGTATTGGCAGAAATCTTAAAAAATTGTTAGTTTCATGAAAGAGACATTGTATGTGATTAAAATAGGAGGTAATGTAGTTGACGATACTGCTTTGTTAACTAATTGCTTAGCGTCCTTTGCAAATGTAAGAGGCCATGCTATTTTAATACATGGTGGTGGTAAAATGGCTACAAGTATGGCCACTTCCATGGGAGTTGAACAAAAGATGATAGATGGTAGAAGAATTACGGATGCAGCAACATTGAAAATAGTAACAATGGTGTATGCTGGGTATATTAATAAAAATATAGTGGCTCAATTACAGGCCTTAGGCGCACCAGCTATAGGGTTATCTGGGGTAGATGCTAATTTAATGAAGGCACATAAAAGAATTCATAGTTCTATTGATTATGGATATGTGGGTGATATTGAAACAGTGAATACACATATGCTTATAGAACTACTTAACAAACAGTATAAACTAGTAATAGCTCCTATAACACATGATGGCAAGGGTCAATTATTAAATACAAATGCAGATTCCATTGCACAAAGTATAGCAACCGCTTTAGCTTCAAGTTATAAAGTGCATTTACTGTATGGATTTGAAAAAGAGGGTGTACTAGAAAATATCAATGATCCTAGTTCAGTAATTTTAAAAATGGATCGTTCATATTATACCACCCTTAAAAATCAAAAACTTATTTTTGAGGGTATGATTCCCAAAATGGAAAATGCTTTTGAAGCGTTGCATAAAGGGGTAGCATCTGTTATAATTGGAAAAGCAGAAAAAATGAATGAACTTATGAAAGGTAGCTCTGGTACCACAATAACACTATAATGATAAAAGATTCTACTATAGAAAATTCACTTCTGAGTCACTTACAAAATGAAGCAATTGATTTATTAAAAAAATTAATTGCAACACCATCTTTTAGTAAAGAAGAGCATATCACAGCCTCTATTATTAAAGAATTTTTTACACAAAAGAATATTAAAGTTAATACCATAAAAAATAATATTTGGGTAGCTAATTTACATTTTGATATCAATAAGCCTACCTTATTATTGAATTCACATCATGATACAGTAAAACCTACTAAGGGGTATACTTTGGATCCTTTTACTCCTGTAGAAAAAGACGGAAAATTATTTGGGCTAGGAAGTAATGATGCTGGCGGTTGCTTAGTGAGCTTAATGGCTTGCTTTTTATATTTTTATAGCATGCCTCATATGGCTTATAATTTAATTTTTTTAGCTTCAGCCGAAGAAGAAATTTCGGGTTTTGAGGGTGTTGAATTAGCATTACCTCAAATGCCAAAAATTGATTTTGGTATAGTGGGAGAACCCACTAAAATGGAAATGGCTATTGCAGAAAGAGGTTTATTGGTTTTAGATGTATTGGCTATGGGTAAAGCAGGGCATGCAGCAAGGGAGGAGGGAGAGAATGCACTGTATAAAATTGTATCGGATATTGAATGGTTTAGAAATTATCAATTTGAAAAAGTTTCAGAAGTTTTGGGAAAGGTAAAAATGACGGTGACTTCAATAGAAACCGATAATAAACACCACAATGTAGTTCCTGCAACTTGTAAAATGATAGTAGATATTAGGGTGAATGAATTGTATACTTTTGAAGAAATTTTAAAAACAATTCAAGAAAAAATTAAAGCAGAAGTAAAACCTAGAAGTGTAAGGTTGCGCTCTACTAGTATTAGCCTTGATCATGTATTAGTGAAAGCTGGTAAAGAATTAGGTAAAGCTCATTATGGTTCACTTACCACTTCGGATAAGGCGTTAATGTCTTTTCCTACTTTAAAAATGGGGCCAGGTGATTCTGCTAGAAGCCATACACCTGATGAATTCATATACATTAAAGAAATAGAAGAAGGTATTCAAACTTATATTCAATTACTTGAAAAAATAGTATAGTCATGAGTAAACTTTGGCAAAAAAATAGTAAGGTTTTAGATTTAGTAGAAAAATTCACTATTGGTAATGACCAAGCTATGGATAGGTATTTAGCGCCCTATGATGTTTTAGGATCTATTGCACATACCACAATGTTGTTTGAGATTGGCTTATTGACAAAAGAAGAGCAATTAAAAATTAAAAAAGCTTTAATTACTATATATCAAAAAATAATAGAAGGTAGTTTTAATGTAGAGGCTAATGTTGAAGATATTCATTCCCAAGTAGAAATAGCTTTAACTTCTAGTTTGGGAGATGCAGGGAAAAAAATTCATAGTGCCAGAAGTAGAAATGATCAAGTATTGGTAGATATTAAATTATTCTTGCGTGCTGAACTAATGAAATTAACTTCATCGGTACAAGTTTTATTTAACACCTTACAAGAAAAAAGCGAAGAATATAAAAATGATTTATTACCTGGCTATACCCATTTGCAATTAGCCATGCCATCTTCTTTTGGATTATGGTTAGGTGCGTATGCAGAAAGTTTAGTCGATGATATTACCTTATTGCAAGCGGCATATAAAGTAGTGAATAAAAATCCTTTAGGTTCGGCCGCGGGCTATGGATCTTCTTTTCCTATCAATAGAACAAGAACCACTGAATTGTTAGGTTTTGATTCATTAAATTATAATGTAGTATACGCACAAATGGGAAGGGGAAAGGCGGAGAGAGTGACTGCTATGGCACTTTCAAATATCGCAGATACTTTATCTAAATTAAGTATGGATGTTTGTTTATTCATGAATCAAAATTTTGGATTCCTTTCTTTTCCAGAAGAATTAACCACTGGATCTAGTATTATGCCTCATAAAAAAAATCCAGATGTATTTGAGTTAATCAGATCTTACTGTAATAGAATAAAATCACTCCCTAATGAAATTATGATGATGACTACTAATTTGCCCTCTGGAT
>CAZWTV010000001.1:0-69719 GCA_964637225.1 uncultured Sediminibacterium sp. | reverse complement strand
TCAAATCGGCTAGTTCGTTAACACAAATCATAAAAGTACTTACTGCTGTATTAAAACTATAACGTTCTGTATCTTCTTCAATTTTCTTAATGGTTTTATGTAATACTTTTAATTCAGCAGCAGTAGGTGCCTCGTCTACCCATACTTTTCCTTTTAATTCATCAAAAAATAAACGCCAACACTTTTTTAAGAAGCGATGCACACCTTCAATACCTTTGGTGTCCCAGGGTTTACTTTGTTCTACAGGACCTAAAAACATTTCATACATTCTAAAAGTATCTGCTCCATATTTTTCTACTAAATCATCTGGATTGACAGTATTAAATTTAGACTTTGACATTTTTTCAATTTCAACCCCACAGATATATTTGCCCTCTTCTAAAATAAATTCTGCTTGTGCAAAATCGGGTTTCCATTTTTTAAAGGCCTCCGTATCTAATATAATCCCATCTACTATATTCACATCCACATGCAAAGCGTCCACATCATAGTTTTGTAATAATCCGGCAGAGACAAATTTTTGGGTACCTCTAATTCTATATACAAATCGAGAACTGCCTTGAATCATTCCTTGATTTAATAGTTTCTTAAAGGGTTCGTCAAAGCCTATATAACCTAAATCAAATAAAACTTTAGTCCACATTCTGCTATACAACAAATGTCCAACAGCGTGCTCAGTACCTCCTATATAAAGGTCAACCTGACCCCAATAATCACTCACTTTTCGATTACAAAACTCCGCATCATTGGCAGCATCCATATACCTTAAAAAATACCAACTACTACCCGCAAAACCAGGCATGGTATTGGTTTCAAAATTTTCAGCTTTCCATGAAGCTATATTTGCCAAGGGCCCCTCACCCTCTGGTCCTGGAGAATAATTATCCACTGTGGGTAATAATAATGGAAGCTCTTTTTCAGATAAAGGATAAGCAACACCCTCTTTCCATTTAATGGGAAATGGCTCCCCCCAATAACGTTGTCTACTAAAAGCTGCATCACGCATTTTATAATTTATCTTGGACTTACCAATACCTAATGCTTCTAGTTTTTGAATCACTACCGGAATGGCATTTTTCTGGATCATACCATTTAGAAAATCGCTATTAGATAAAATAGCTTCTTTAGTAGCATTGGCTTCTAGTCCATTAAAAGCCTCTCCTATTATATTAGTTATAGGAATATTAAAGTGTTGTGCAAATTTAAAATCTCGCTCATCACCACAAGGAACCGCCATGATAGCACCCGTACCATAACCTGCTAAAACATATTCAGAAATCCAAACAGGAATTAATACATTATTAAAAGGATTTTTTACATAAGCTCCCGTAAAACATCCCGTAATTTTTTTCTCAGCTATTCTTTCTCTTTCACTTCTACTTTTAACGTAAGTTATATAAGCAGTTACAGCTTCTTTGTGTGACTGAGGTGTTATAGATTCAATGAGCACATGCTCTGGAGCCACTACCATAAAGTCAACACCAAAAATAGTATCAGGCCTTGTGGTATACACTTTTAAACTACTTGAATGATTTTGAATTGCAAAATCAATTTCTGCTCCCTCGCTTCTACCAATCCAATTCATTTGCATTTCTTTCATAGCCTCACTAAATTGAATTGTTTGAAGTCCAGTTAAAAGCCTATCTGCATATTCAGTGATTCTTAAATACCATTGACGTAGTTTCTTTTTTTCAACGGGATGTCCTCCCCTTTCACTATACCCATTAACCACTTCATCATTAGCAAGAACAGTTCCTAAAGCAGCGCACCAATTTACTTCTCCATATCCACAAAAAGCCAAACGGTAATGCATTAAAATGGACTGCTTCTCTTTTGGAGAAAAAGCTTTCCATTGACTAGCTGTAAAATTGATAGAAGTATCTCCAGGACAAGTATGTTGTTGGTTGCCCTGTGTTTCAAAACTTTGCTCCAGGGTATGAATAGGCATCGCTTTGCCTAAATTTCTATCGAAAAAACTATTAAATAATTGCAAAAAAATCCATTGAGTCCATTTATAATAACTAGCATCACAGGTTTTGACTTCCCTGTCCCAATCATAGCAAAATCCAATATTATCTAGTTGCTTTCTGAAATTATTAATATTGTCATAAGTGCTTTTGGAGGGATGTACACCATGCTCAATAGCATACTGTTCAGCTGGTAAACCAAAAGCATCATAACCCATGGGATGTAGTACGTTGAAACCTTTTAATCTTTTATATCTACTATAAATATCAGAGGCAATATAACCTAATGGATGACCTACATGCAAACCTGCCCCACTTGGATAAGGAAACATATCTAATACATAAGCTTTTGGCTTGTTAGAATGATTACTTACCTGATAGGCTTTCTTTTGTTTCCAAATAGTTTGCCACTTCTTTTCTATGGCTCTAAACTGATACTCCATTTCTTCATTTTCTTTAAAAAGGCAGAAAAACTAACAATTCTTTAACCAAATTTTAAGGCCACCCCCATTTGAGTAAAAAATGTACGAATTCACCCTCTGCAAATGTAAGTCATTAGCGTTCAAAACCCTACATTTGCAATGCGAACAAGCAAAATTTTAATGCTATGGCATCAAATGGAACTTCAGCACTGAAACGCAGCAAACCCAATTATATTTATAGTATTGTAGGAGTAGCCATTGTATTATTTATTATGGGTATTATGGGTTGGTTATTTTTAAACCTTCAGTCCATTGGAGACAATTTTAAAGAGGATATTAGAATAAGCGTTTATGTAAGAACTGCAGATAAAAATACAGTTGGCGCCATTCAACAATTTATTGCCAGCCAACCCTATGCAAAGAATGTTGAATACATTAATAAAGAAAAAGCAAAAGCCATTTGGAATAAAGAAAATAATGAAGATTGGGCTAAAATTTTAGATTCTAACCCACTGCCGGAAAGTGTTGACTTTTTTGCGAAAGCCGATTATGTAAACACCGATAGTTTAACTAAAATTACTGCAGCTATTGAAAATAAATTTAATAAAGACGTTGCCGATATCCAGTATCCAAAAAGTTTGGTTACTAATTTAAATGAAAGAGCCACTAAAATTGGACTTATATTTTTAGTGATGTCTATCATATTATGCATTATAGTTATTATAAGTATTGATAATACCATTCGACTTGCTATGTACAGTAATCGCTTTTTGATAAAAACAATGCAAATGGTAGGCGCCACCCGTAATTTTATATCCAAACCACTTTTAATTCGTGCTTTACTTAATGGCCTTATCAGTGCTTTCATTGCAATATTTCTTTTATTTGGTCTCATTGAATGGGCAACAAGTCAATTCCCACAAATTGGAATGTTACAAGCAATAGGCAATAGTGTCATGTTATTAGGTGGGCTTATTATATTAGGAGTGGGCATCTCTGTGTTAAGCACTTATCGTAGTGTCTTAAAATACTTAAAAATGAAATTGGACGAATTATATTAACAAAAAATTTATACCATGCGTCAAAAAGAAAAAAATAAATCACTTGATTTTTTCAATAAATCCAATTATACCTGGATGCTTATTGGGGCTGCACTTATTGTAGTGGGCATGTTTTTAATGTCCGGAGGGAAAAGTACCGATCCCAACATTTTTAATGAAAATGAAGTTTATAGTTTTAGACGTATTACTTTAGCCCCCATGGTTATTATAGCAGGCTTCATAGTAGAGGTCTATGCTATTTTTAAAAAATCATAAATAAACAAAGGATAATTAATCAAAGCGATACTTCTTTCTTCTTTTGAAAAAGTGTCGCTTTGATATTTTATAAAGAAAATAAATGATACAATGAATACTATACAATCCATTATTATAGCAATTATTGAAGGTATTACTGAATTTTTACCAATTTCTAGTACTGCTCATATGAAATTTGCCAATCCTTTTCTTGGAATTAGCTCATCCCCTTTTGTTGATTTATTTGAAATTGTTATTCAATTGGCAGCTATTGCATCGATAGTAGTTATTTATAGAAAAAAGTTTTTCAATTTCAAACATTATACTTTTTATATTAAATTAATAATAGCGGTCATCCCTGCTTTAATTTTAGGGGCTGCTTTAAAAAAACATATTGATGCAGCATTGGGAAATTTATGGACAATAGCTATAGTAATGGTCGCAGGGGGTGTGATACTTTTGTTTATAGATACCTTCTTTGAGAAAACAGCCATTTCTACTAAAGAGGCAGCTTCTGAAGAAAACTTTACATATAAAAAATCATTTATAATTGGATGCTTTCAAGTACTCTCTATTATTTTTCCTGGGCTTAGTAGAAGCGCGGCCACTATAATAGGTGGCATGAGCCAAAAATTGGATAAAAAAACAGCTTTAGAATTTTCATTTTTTTTAGCAGTTCCTACCATGTTGGCAGCTTCTGCTAAAAGTACATTGGATGTTTATACAACCCATCCCGAAATTTTTGGAAAAGAAAATCTCATAACACTTCTAATAGGTGCACTCGTAGCATTTATAGTAGCACTCTTAAGTGTTAAATTTTTTATTCGTATTGTACAAAAAAGAGGTTTTGCCCCTTTTGGTTGGTATAGAATTGTACTAGGGCTAACCATAATTGTATTACTTTATACTCATTATTTAAACTAAACTCCTATAGGTGAGTTGAGCAATTATTAGTATTTTTAAAATAATAAAAAATTGCTAATGCAAACAGCTTCTAAAAAAGTAGTCAACGCCTGGGCTATGTATGACTGGGCAAATAGTGTCTATAATTTAGTTATAACTTCTACCATCTTTCCTGCCTATTATGAAGCAGTTACTGGTGATGGCAATGAAAACACGCTCATAGATAAAATTAAAATTGGACCTTATGAGTTTTCTAATACAGCTTTGTATAATTATGTTTTGGCAATAGCTTTTGTAATTGTAGCCTTTCTCTCACCTATTCTTTCATCTATTGCCGATTATAGAGGTAACAAAAAACAATTTCTTCGTTTCTTTTGTACAATGGGGGCCTTGGCTTGTGCCTCTTTATATTATTTTGATAGTAATCATATCATAGGTGGTTTAGTTTCTGTCATTATTGCCTGTGTGGGATTTTGGGCAAGTTTGGTTTTTTATAATTCTTATTTACCTGAAATAGCAGCACCCGAAGACAGAGATCGAATTAGTGCAAAAGGTTTTATGATGGGCTACATTGGCTCAGTGTTATTACAAATTATTTGTTTTGTTTTTGTTTTAAAACCAGATTTGTTTGGCATTACAGTAGCAAAAGCCTCTCAAATTTCTTTTTTATTAGTAGGCCTTTGGTGGATAGGTTTTGGTTGGATGTCTATTGCTCGCTTACCCCATGGTAAAGGAGTAAAAGGAGCACATAGTCATAACCTTATAACCCAAGGTTACAAAGAATTACATAAAGTTTGGAATGAACTAAAAAGTCTTCCAATTTTAAAACGTTTTTTATTATCTTTTTTCTTTTATAATATGGGTGTGCAAACGGTGATGTTAGCTGCCACTTTATATGGCAAAAGCGAATTAAATATACCCACTACAAATTTAATTATTGCTATTCTCATCATTCAAATTGTTGCCATTCCAGGGGCTAATTTATTAGCCAAACTTGCTAGTAAATGGGGAAATTTCAATACCATTATGATCGCTATTCTTATTTGGATTTTCGGATGTATTATGGGATATTATTTACCAAGAAATAGCGTAGTTCCTTTCTATACGTTAGCTATAGTAGTGGGTTTTGTAATGGGTGGTATTCAATCGGTGAGCCGAAGTACTTATTCCAAACTAATGCCAGAAACACACGATACTACAAGCTATTTTAGTTTTTTTGATGTCACAGAAAAAATAGCTATTGTAATTGGTATGTTTAGTTTTGGATTTATAAATGAAATTACTGGCTCTCAAAGAAATTCAGTACTTGCCTTATGTATATTTTTTATTGTGGGTTTATTATTATTATACCGTACTTCAAAAGTTAAAGATCATGCAGGTATATAGTATAGAAACAGGTAAATTTAAACTAGATGGTGGTGCTATGTTTGGTGTGGTGCCAAAGTCTATTTGGAACAAAACCAATCCAGCAGACGAAAATAATTTATGTACTTGGGCGCTTCGCTGTATGGTCATCAGAGAAGAAAACCGTCTCATATTAATCGATACAGGATTAGGTAATAAGCAAGATAGCAAATTTTTTAGTCATTATCATCCACATGAAACAGTTAGCCTTAAAGAGGCTTTACAAAAAATAAATATAAGTGTAGAAGAAATTACAGATGTATTATTGACTCATTTGCATTTCGATCATGTGGGAGGTGCCATTAACAAAATCAATGATTCATTTGTAACAAGTCTACCCCATGCCACTTATTGGGTAAGTGAAACACAATGGAATGTAGCCATGCATCCCAACAAAAGAGAGAAAGCTTCTTTTCTGACAGAAAATATTATCCCACTTCAAGAAAGTGGTCAATTAAAACTCATATCTATTCCTACATTTCAGAATCAATCAAGTTTACAAGAAATAAAATTTACAAAAAACATAAGTTGTTTTGTGGTCAATGGGCATACCGAGGGCATGCTAATTCCTAAAATAAAAATTGGCTCTCAAACTATTGTTTATATGGCAGATTTACTTCCTTCCGTAGGTCATATTCCCCTTGCTTATGTTATGGGTTATGATATGCAGCCCCTAGTAACTTTAGAAGAAAAAGAAAAATTTTTGACTACTGCAGTTCAAGAAAACTATATACTTTTTTTTGAACATGATGCTGTCCATGAATGCTGCCGATTAATAGAAACCGAAAAAGGAATAAGAGCCACCAACAGTTTTCAATTAAAAGATATCGTACTTACTTAATGAAATTAATTGTTGACCAGCTCAATTAATGAACTTAATGGATATCTTATATTTTCATACCCCACTAAATCTACTTTAATTGTTCCAACTATAATAGGTGTTTCAATCCTTACTGGAATATGATTATCGTCATCAGTTACCCAAATGGACATTTTTTCACCGCCTTCAAACATACTCCCCTTTAATAACAAAGGTGCCAATTTGATCACTTTAAACTTACCATACTTAGTAGTAATAACTTCTCTACCTAAATATTTAAAATAAGAAGGGTATAAGGTTTTATCAAGAAAAAAGTTAAGGTTAATTTTATCATTTATGACTACATTGGAAAAGTTAAAATTTCTAGCAGCGTAAATAGCACTTACTACATCATAAGTACAATCGGCTACTTTATATACCTCTTCAGCAGTTGAAACAGTTTTTGCTTTTTGATTAAACTTCACTAATTCCTTTTTATGAAAAGAACCCTCATTAATTTGACGTGTAAACTGATAAGGCAATAAAGTTCTGCAGTCAACTATCGATTCATATTTATCTCTTACCTTGAATATCCAGTCATACTTCACATTTGATTTCCCTATGGCTGTAAAAATGAAAGCATCATTATCATTCCAATTTCCAGATTGTATCGTAAAATCGGCTTTTCCCGCATTCACATAAAGTCCAATGACATTATAATATATAGTATAACTAATTTTTTCACCTGCATAAAAAGCAGAATTATTTACATTACATAAACCTTTATCCTGTAAAGGAAATAAGGAAAAAAAACAAAGAAAAAGATATAAAAAATACATGCTTAATATGATCTATAAGTAGAATATTTCCAAAATTATTGCTTTATCCTGTAATTCAGTAATAGAAAAGACCCTATTATAGATGGTAATAAAAAATTAACTGCCCATACAATGGTACTAATACAAATGAGTATTAAACTATTGTTATAAAAAGGACTTAAAAGTAGTATAATTAATTGTCCACGAATAACTAAATCGGTAAGGGCTATAGCAGGAATGACACTTAAACAAAAAAACATAACAGCTAAAGCCAACCAAAGATCTAAAGTAGCAATGGGTATATGAAATATAGCTACCACCCATGTATATTGTAACATAAAAGTGCCATATTTTAAAAAAGATAGTAAGACCAATTGTGTCTTAAGCTTAGTGGTTATTTGTAAAAGTGTTAACTTTTTTAACCAGCCTTTAAAATTTCCTGGATAAAAATATATGATCAAGGCTACTAAAACCATTAAAGGAGCTAACCATGTTAACCAAGGCAAAAAAGTGAGATTAAAAAATACACCCACTGCTCCAAATAATAAAGTAATTAAAAGCTGAGCATAAGAAGCCCATGCCATTTGTGCCACTCCTTTTAATTTATTTCCTGTATCTAAGAATAAAATTCGTCCAACATAATCACCTGTTCTAACAGGAGTAAAAAAAGCAAAAGCCTGTCCTACTAATACACTTTTAAAAGATTGTACAATAGAAATGGGATTTAACGTGGCTAAAACTAATTTCCATTTGACTGCTTCTATAAAATAATTTAATGCAAATAAACCTATTAAAATGAACCATTGTAGCCAACTTATTTCCAACCATTGATTCTTTAAATCATTTCCATATTGAAGTAAATTTTCATTAGTAGCTACTTTATGGTATATTGATACGGCACATACTATAAATAAAATAAATCCAATTGATTTATTACCATAGGTTCTAAGATTTCTAATGAGAACATTTTTCATGAATAACAAAGTTCGGTATTTGTATTGATATATGTAACTTTACAATGTATGTCAAAAACACCCATCATTTTAGGAATTGATCCAGGTACACAAATCTTAGGTTTTGCTGTATTGTGTGGAGGAGCTAAGCCAAAATTGGTTACAATGGATGTATTAAAAATGACTAAAGAAAAAGATATTTATGCTAGGCTTCAAATGATTTATGCTAAAATGATTGAATTAATAGAAAACTATCAGCCTAATTATTTTGCAATTGAGTCACCCTTCTTTGGAAAAAATATTCAAAGTATGTTAAAATTAGGTCGAGCACAGGGTGTTGCTATTGCAGCTGCGATGCAATTTAAAATTCCTGTTACTGAATATGCTCCTAAAAAAGTAAAACAGTCTATTACAGGCAATGGTAATGCCGATAAAGAAATGTTATGGAAAATGTTAGCTACAATTTTAGCCATAAACAATCAACCTAAATACTATGACGCCACCGATGCATTAGGGGTTGCCCTTTGTCATTATTATCAAATAAGTGGTTGTCAACTTCCTATACCAAAAAGTATTAAAGGAAAAAAATCTTCTAAAAAAGCAAATAGCTGGAAAACATTTCTCACTAAAAATCCGGAAAGGTTAATAAAATAGAAAAAAAGTAATCATACTTATAAATTACTTAGAATGATTTTTTGAATTTCTAAAAATTCATCTTTCGTGAATGAAAGTTTTGGCTGAGAAAATTCTAAATCGGAAGCAGCATTAATAGGTATGAGATGTACATGTGCGTGAGGCACTTCTAATCCCACAGTAACTATACCCACTCTATTACAAGGGAAACTTTTTTCAAGTGCAGTTGCAATGGGCTTTGCAAAAACGAGTAATGAAGAAAGATAGGCATCTGGTACTTCAAATATTTTATCAACTTCAATTTTTGGGACAACCAAAGTATGCCCTTTTTGTAAAGGAAAAATATCTAAAAAAGCATAAAATTTATCGGATTCAGCAATTTTATAGGATGGAATTTCGCCATTGATTATTTTGGTGAAAAGTGTCATGACTTTTTAAACAGTTATATTATCTATGCTAAACTTCAAAACACCATTTGGAGCTTGAATTTCTGCCAACTCTCCTACTTTTTTTCCAATCAAACCTTTACCAATAGGTGAAGTGGCAGAAATTTTACCCGCCTTTAAATCGGCTTCTTTTTCTCCCACCAACTGATAAGTCATGGTTTTTTTAGTAGCCTGATTGGTAATAGTTACTTTTGTTAAAATAGTTACTTTACTAGTATCAATAGTACTTGTATCTACAATTTTAGCATTAGATATAGTTGCTTCTAATTGTTTAATTTTGGCTTCTAAAATTCCTTGCGCTTCTTTTGCTGAATCATACTCAGCATTTTCTTTTAAGTCTCCTTTTTCTCTAGCCTCTGCAATAGCTCTTGAAGCAGCAGGACGATCCACAGACTTCATCTTTTGTAATTGCTCACGCATTTTATCAAAAGTTTCCTGGGTCACGTATACTGTATTTTCACTCATATCCTTAGTTTATTATAAAAAAATACAACGCCACATCTCTGAGGCGTTGCATAACACAAAGATATAAAATATTGGTTAAATGATGCCTAATTTTTCCAAAACCAATTGGGACATTTTAAAATAAGCCTCATGACTATATCCTGCAATATGAGGTGTGATAATGCAATGGGGATGCTTCATAAGTGCTTCTAAAACAGCCATTTCCTGCTTAGAATGAAGGCCAATGGGTTCCTTTTCAAGTACATCTAAACCCACCCCTTTAATTTGTTGATTTTTTAGCGCCTCTAATAAAGCTTCAGTATGAGTAATAGCTCCTCTACAAGTACTTATAAAATAGGGCTTTCTTTGTAATGCATTAAAAAAATTAGTATTTGCATAATGATAAGTCAATGCCGTAAGAGGTAAATGTAAACTTATAATATCTGCATTAGCTTGAATCATTTCCAAAGTAGCCGCTTTTACAGTTGAGCTTTCAAATCCAGTTTTATAGATATCATGTGCTAATATTTTTACATCAAATCCTGAAAGGAGTTTTGCAAAAGCAGATCCAGTATTTCCCAATCCAATAATGCCAATTGTCTTACCAGAAAGCTCCTCTCCTCTATTAGCATCACGAATCCATTTCCCCTGCTTCACTTCTTGATAAGAACTTTGAATGCGATGCATTAAACTTAATAATAAACCTAAACTGTGTTCCGCTACTGCAGTTTTATTCCCCTCGGGGCTACTTACACACTTGATATTTTTTGAGGCTGCTAATTCAGTATCAATTAATTCCATACCACTACCTATTCGTCCAATCCACTGAAGCTGATAAGCTTTTTCTAAGATGGGGGCATCAATTTTTAAACGAGTAGTAACAATCAACCCATGAGCCGTTTCAATTTTTTGCATCAATTCCTCATAACTTATACTAGGCTCATAGAGCACTTCATACCCTTTATGATGAAGTGTATTCAATAAAAAATCGTGAACAGGTGCTGTTATAATTATTTGTAATGCCATTCTATGAATTATGCATTTTAAAAGTTAAAGCTGCAAAGTCTTCAAAGGTAAGATTCTCTGCTCTTTTAGTAAAAATAGGTTCTTGTAATTGTGTAGCACTAAAATAAGGCTTTAGAGGGTTTCTTAACATTTTTCTTCTTTGTCCAAATGCCATTTTTACTAAATGAAAAAATAATTTTTCAGAAGCAAAAGAGGGAAATTCATTTTTTCTTTTTAATTGTATCACGCCACTCATTACTTTAGGTGGTGGCGTAAATGCAGTAGGAGGAACATCAAATAAATAAGTAACATCATAAAAAGCTTGAGTTAAAACACTCAAAATTCCATATGCTTTTGAATTAGGTTTGGCTGCAATTCTTTCAGCTACTTCTTTTTGAAACATACCCACCATCATGGGCATGTGCTGCTTCCATGATAAAATTTTAAATACAATTTGAGTAGAAATATTATATGGAAAATTACCCACTACTACAAACTCTTTATCAAAAGGAAGGGCGGTCTCTAAAATATCAGAAAGAATCAATTTATCTTTTAAAAAAGGATATGTTTGTATGAGATACATAACTTTTTCCCTATCAATTTCAATAGCCTTAAAAGATACAGTTGGAATAGCATGTATATACTGTGTTAAAGCACCCGCTCCGGGCCCCACTTCTAACAATTGACTTATGGGCTGCTGCTCCAATACAGCCTTGATTTTATGAACTATTTGTACATCATTTAAAAAATGCTGCCCTAATGATTTTTTTAGCGTGTATGGCATGAAGCAAAGTTAGGTTTTTGTGCGTACTTTTACAGCCTAATAAAATGGATATGTCAGATATTAAAAAACCTATCATTGGCTTTACCTGCGGTGATTTAAATGGTATAGGTATTGAATTAATAATAAAGTCACTCTCAGACAACAGAATTCTTGAATTCATTATACCTGTTATTTTTGCAAATAATAAGTGTATTAACTTTTATAAAAAGAGTTTACCAGAATACAACATTCATTTCGCAGCAACGAACGACCTTTCTAAACTTAATTTAAAACAAATCAATTTAGTCAATTGTTGGGAAGAGGAAGTTGCTATTACACCAGGTGAGTTAACTGAAACAGGAGGTAAATATGCTTTACTATCTCTGGAAGCAGCTGTCAATGCCTTAAAAAATAAACAAGTTGATGGAATAGTAACTGCCCCCATTCATAAAAAAAATATTCAATCCCCCCATTTTAATTTTAGTGGTCACACTCCCTACTTACAAGCAGCTTTTGGTAATACTGAAAACTTAATGCTATTAGTAGCTGAAAATTTAAGAATGGCTTTAGTAACAGAACATATTACCATTCAGGAAGTAGGTAAACATATTACAAAAGATAAAATAAAACAGAAACTTACTATTTTAAATAGTAGTTTGAAAAAAGATTTTGGTATCGATGCTCCTCGTATAGCCGTATTAGCATTGAACCCACATGCAGGTGATGAGGGTCTCATTGGTAAAGAAGAAATTGAAATTATAAAACCTGCGATCAAAGAAAGTAAAACACAAATGTTGGTTTACGGACCCTATTCTGCAGATGCTTTCTTTGCTAGAGGTTCACATGAAAAATTTGATGGAGTATTAGCTATGTATCACGATCAAGGCTTAATTCCATTTAAATCATTGGCATTTGGTGAAGGAGTAAATTTCACAGCAGGACTTCCTATCGTTCGAACTAGCCCCGATCATGGAACTGCCTTTGACATTGCAGGAAAAAATAAAGCTGACGCAGGCTCTTTTACAGCAAGTATATTTGAATGTGTTAGAATTATTCATGCTAGACAAGGATACCATCACAGGTATTTAAATCCACTCAAGAAAATTAGTGCAAGAATGTTTGCAGGTGCCATAGATGAGAGATTAAATGAAAATGAAGGATAAACTAGTTTTTATTATAAAGGGCATGCCTTCAATAATTCAGCCAGCAAGGGTCTTCCCCAATGTGGCTTAATAGTAAATTCCTCTTTCTGTGCCTCAAAGCTAGTTTTTGCCTTTTGAAGCATAGGTTTTATAGCCGTACATCCCCCTCCCAATAAAACAGGTATTTTAGATTGTACACTTGCTTGTAATAAATAAGCTCTTGGATTATTTTTATTCAAAGCTATAGCTTGTTCTAAAGGGGTTTTAATTTTTGATTCAAATGATAACCATCTAAAAGTAGGACTCACAGACATTTTTGCAGTATACACCAAGCTCTCTAAACATAAAACTTCATCGCTATTATGCAGTGACTTGGTAATCTGTAGCCATTGTATGGCATCATCGGCTAAATCGTCAGCATTTCCCATTTTTTTCATGGCCATTCTAGCTTTAATTAAACTAGCATAATAGGCCGGCAGCCATTCATGGGAGTTTTCTTTATATAATTCTTCCATTTTCTGAAAAACAATTATATAGTCTTGCTTAGTTTGACTTTTATCAAACTGTAAAACAGCCAATTCTATATTTTTAAAAAAATTAGTTGTTTGTGCTTGACTTTTTAGTAGACAAAATGAAAAAATTAAAATAAAAAAAATTGCACGCATTATTAAAAAATATTATTAGGTATGCCTTTGTTAATAATATACTTTGAATAAGTTATTTCAATAGTCCCTTTATTATTTTTAAGTGTCCTTTGTTTTGCATTGGGGTCTTCATCTCCAAATTCTAAAGTTATACCATTAGGTAACTTATAATCTTTGGTATTAAAACTAAAAATAATTTTACTGGCCAATCCTTGTTGAGCATATTCTCCATATTGCATAAATATTTCATAACTACCATTTTCCTTTGTGGTAGTAGCAGTCTTATAGACCAGTGCCTCCACAGGATCAATCCATAAGGTAGAAATTACCCAGTCTACATTATCATCAATAGGAATTAATTTAATTACTGTTAATTTTTTTCCATTTAAAACCTGATTTCCAGCTGCAATAGTGCTATACTGTTTTGTATTTAATAATGAATTAATAGTTAGTGAAACACCCCCTCTAGGTAATAGAGATATGCCTCCTTCTTTTTTTACTTTTAACAAGTTGGGTTTTTTAAAATATACTTTTACTTTACCTAAAGAGGCTTTAATAAATGAAACGTCTGTTTTCATAACCCCGTCTGCTACATAGTCATTTACCTGACTTAATTTTTGACTCACTTTTTCAATCAAAGGGTCGCTTTGGGCCATATTGGGTAATGCTAGCAGTAACCCCAAAGCAAGTAAAATAAAGTAACTTATTCTATATTTCGATGTTTTGTTAATCATGTTAACTAAGTATATCTTTTTTCTTGATAATAAATATAGAAGCGGTCACAAATAATATAATGTGTAGCAACAAAACTACTAAAGAGGTCTTAATTTTTGGAATATTTAGAATACTTCCCATAATGGCTTCGTTGTTGATATTTACTTTGATATCAAAGAATTCCTTCCAGTTATTCATATGTGTTGTAAACAAGTAAGGCTTTACTAGATTAAATAAAGGTATGTTCAGCGTACTTAAAATGGTAAAAAACACAATAGCACTCATGGTACCTACAATAGGTCCTATTGAGTTGTTAGATAAAGTTGATAATAAAAACCCAAGGCTAGTAACTGTTAATAATGAAAAACTAGCAAACACAAAAGCGCCCACATACCGCCAAAGCACATCGTTTTGTTGAATAAGTACTACATAATTGGACTTCATCAAAAATAAATCGTCAGTTCCAAATATCCACATACTAACAAAGAGAGCTAAAAATGCTAACCAAATTAATAATAAAATGGTGTAAATGCTTGCTGCAACGAACTTTGCAAGTACCCATTTAGTCCTACTATTGGGTGTACTCAAGAGTAAGCGTAACGTTCCTAAATTGGCTTCCCCTGAAATCATATCTGCTGCAATTAAAGCTACCAATAAGGGCACGTGTACTAAAAGTAATTGCAATAAAATGTAACAAATTAAATATCCATTTAAAACCTTACCGTCCACTGTTAGTGTATCTTTGATATCTTTCATTAAAAAACTAGCATAAGCCTCTCCATCTATTTTTAATCCTAACTGAATCACTATAATTAATGCTGCAATAGCGCCAAATGCAATATAGGTTCTAGGACGTCTGAAAATTTTATATAATTCTATTTGAATCAGAGACCACATAATTATGCGTTTGAAGTAATTTGTAAAAAATAATCTTCTAAAGAATTCTTAGTTTCTATACCTAAGACCTCTATACCCGATTTAACTAGACGCTCATTGAGAACAGCAATATCCAAAGTAGGTAATTTTAAAAATATGCCTTCTTTTCTAGGTAATAAATATTTCTCAAAGTAACTCGCACCAATGGTTGACAAGGCTAAAGAATCATTTGTAGTTTTAATTTGAACAATTCTTTTTTCTGGATCTAGCAATTCTTTAGTTGCTCCCTCCACCATTTTTTTACCTTGATGAATTATTAATATTTGATGAGCAACTTGTTCCACTTCAGAAAGTAAATGTGAAGAAACAAAAACAGTCTTACCCTCTTCTTTTGCTAAATACTGTATCAAAGTACGAATATCTGCAATGCCTTGTGGATCCAAGCCATTAGTAGGCTCATCTAAAATAATTAGATTTGGGTTGTGGACCAAGGCAATGGCTATTCCTAGACGCTGTTTCATTCCTAGTGAAAATGTTTGGACCTTATCATTTGCCCGATGCGCCAATCCTACTTTTTCCAAAGTTTTTTGAATATTTTGAGCGTGAATTTTTTGCTTTCTAATTTTAGAAAATAATTGTAAATGCTCCAATGCACTTAAATAAGGATACAAATCGGGTCTTTCAATAATAGCTCCAACTTGTTCTAATAAAATTTCTCTATTATTTTCTAATGACTTTCCAAATAGCTCTATATTGCCAGCACTTGGATATATTAAAGAAAGCAACATTCGTATGGTTGTACTTTTACCAGATCCATTTTGACCCAAAAAACCAAATACCTGTCCTTGTTCTACTTTAAAGCTAAGCTCATCAACTGCTTTGATGGCACCAAAACACTTACTAATATTTTCAACTTTTATAATCTCCATAATTAAATAACAAAAAACCCCAAACATAGTTCGGGGTTTTGTATCAATTTACATTACAATACTATTATTTGTATTGAGGTATAATGCTATTGGCCAATTCAACCATTTGCTTTAATCCCTCTTCAGGTAAATTACCTTTTTTAAATTCAGCCAATACATTAGGTAACTTATTACTCATCTCAAGTAAGAAATGTGTTTCAAATTCTTTTACTTTGGATACAGGCACTTCTTTCAATAATCCATTAGTTCCTAAATATATGATAGCCACTTGTTTTTCAACTGTAAAAGGAGTGTATTGAGCTTGCTTCAATATTTCAACGTTTCTGGCTCCTTTATCAATTACCGATTTTGTTGCAGCATCTAGGTCTCCACCAAATTTAGAAAAGGCTTCTAATTCACGATATAAGGCCTGGTCTAATTTTAAAGTACCAGATACTTTTTTCATGGATTTAATTTGTGCACTACCTCCTACACGACTCACAGAGATACCTACGTTAATCGCAGGACGAATACCAGAGTTAAATAAATTACCTTCTAAAAAGATTTGTCCATCAGTAATAGAAATTACGTTGGTAGGAATATAGGCAGAAACGTCGCCAGCTTGTGTTTCAATAATGGGTAAAGCAGTTAAAGATCCGCCACCTTTTACCAAATGCTTGATAGAAGCAGGTAAATCATTCATATTCTTAGCTACGTCGTCATTGGCTATAACTTTAGCTGCACGTTCTAACAAACGACTATGCAAATAGAAAACATCGCCTGGGTAAGCCTCACGTCCTGGAGGGCGACGTAATAATAAAGATACTTCACGATAAGCCACGGCTTGCTTAGATAAGTCATCATATACAATTAATGCAGGACGACCAGTATCACGGAAAAATTCACCAATAGCTGCTCCTGCAAATGGAGCATAGAATTGAAGTGGTGCAGGATCTGCCGCAGGGGCAGCTACAATAGTAGTATATGCCATTGCACCATTATCTTCTAATGTTTTCATAACACCTGCAATGGTAGAAGCTTTCTGACCAATGGCTACATAAATACAATATACTGGTTTGCCGGCATCATAAAACTCTTTTTGATTGATAATAGTATCAATACAAATTGCCGTTTTACCTGTTTGACGATCGCCAATTACTAATTCACGCTGACCACGTCCAATAGGAATCATGGCATCAATGGCTTTAATTCCAGTTTGTAGAGGTTCTTTAACTGGCTCACGGAAAATAACTCCTGGTGCTTTACGCTCCAAAGGCATTTCATACAATTCACCTTTAATAGGACCTTTTCCATCAACGGGTTCTCCCAAAGTATTAATAACACGGCCTGCTAAACCATCACCCACTTTGATAGAAGCAATTTCACCGGTTCTTTTTACTTTATTACCTTCTTTGATTGACTTACTATCACCCATCAATACCACACCCACATTATCTTCTTCAAGGTTTAAGGCAATTGCTTTTACGCCGTTCTCAAATTCCACTAATTCACCACTTCTAACACCATTCAAACCATATACACGAGCAATACCATCGCCCACTTGTAATACAGTTCCCACTTCCTCCAACTCTGCAGAAGCGTTAAAATTGCTTAGTTGTTGTCTAAGAATCGCCGAAATTTCATCTGGTTTGATCTCCGCCATAAAAGTCTATTTTAGATATGATTGTTTATATTTTACTAATGTAATGATTATTTAAAAATTGCTTTTTGATATCTTTTAAATCTCTAGCAATACTTGCATCCACTAAATTATTATTAAACTCTAACACAAATCCTCCAATTAAATCTTCATCTGTTTTAGTAGTTAATTCAATAGTTTTAAAATGAACAGCATTAGCTACTTTTTGCTCAATAGATTTTTTAATTTCTTCACTGATAGCTACTGCCGTAGTTAATGTAACTTGATGAATACCTTTAATAGTATTGTACTGTTCAATAAAAGCGGTGGCCATTTCCGGAAGTTCAAATTCTCTACCTTTTTTCACTAATAATACTGTAAAAGAAAGGGTTAGATGACCAATTTTATTTTTTAATACTTCTCCAATAATGCTATTTTTTTGATCGGCCTTTATAATGGGACTACGCAACATATTTACAAATTCACCACTCGCCTTACAAACCATCTGAATATGTTTCATGTCTGCATACACTGCCTCTAATTGACCTTGCTCAACGGCCAAGTCCAATAAACTCTTTGCGTATCTATTTGCTAAACGTGCGTTGGACATTTTTTAAAATTTAGTTTAACTTAACTTCGTCTGCTAATTGTTTAATATACTTTTCTTGCTCTACTTTATTGGTAAGTTCACGTCTTAATACTTTCTCTGCCACTTCAACCACCAAATTCCCCACTTGATTTTTAACTTCGGTGAGTGCAGCATTTTTTTGTTGATGAATAGCTAATTGCGCATCAGCTACAATTCTTTCGTATTCAGATTTTGCCTTCAATTTAGCATCGGCAACCATTTTTTCAGAAGCTTCCTTCGCTTCTTTAATAAGAGTGGCCCTCTCTTCTCTGGCTTTTGCCAATAAAGCTTCGTTTTCATTTTGCATAGCAGATAAATCTGCTTTCATTTTATCGGCTTTGGCTAGAGAATCTTCAATACCTTTTTCTCTATCAGCAATAGCTTTTAACATTGGTTTCCATGCAAACTTGCCTAGCACCACTAATAATCCAAGAAAGGCTACCGTGTTCCAAAATACCAATCCAATATCTGGCAACACTAATGGGTTTATTTCTAAAAACATAATGCTTAATTTATCTTATTTTATGTTAACTTTTTTTGAACCTTGGTTTAAAATAGAGTATGCCCATCGCCCTGTGCTAGGGCATACACTATTTTGGAAATCTTTTGATCGATTATCCGTTTCCTAATAAAGCTACCACCACCGCAAATAAAGCCACCGCCTCTACAAAGGCAGCCATTACGATCATGTTAGAACGAATATCATTCACTGCTTCTGGTTGACGAGCAATACTTTCAACTGCTCCTTTACCAATAAGACCGATGCCAATTCCAGCACCGATAGCAGCTAATCCAGCGCCGATTGCGGCAACACTTCCTACTACCATTTTTTTACGTTTTAATTGTTATTGAAAAAAAATTTAAAATTATATGATTAATGATGTGCTAATTCTTTATTTGTTTCACTAGGCTCATGATGATCATGATGTCCTTCTTCAGCAGACATTCCAATATACATTGCAGTAAGCATTGTAAATATATAAGCTTGAAGAAAGGCTACCAACAATTCAATCATGAAAATAAAAATTACAAAAGGAACTGCTACAGCAGCTGCATACACCGTTTTGAAAATAAAAATTAAGCAAACCAAACTAAGTACCAAGATATGACCAGCAGTGATATTGGCAAAAAGTCGAATCATTAAAGAAATAGGTTTGTTAAATACACCAATTAATTCAATAGGTGCTAAAAATAATTTCATGGACCAATGCATACCTGGCATCCAAAATATATGCTCCCAATAGTTTTTGTTAGAATTCAAATTCACCACTATAAAAACACAAACCGCCAAAGTCATTGTGAAAGCTATATTTCCACTCACATTGGCTCCCCCAGGAAACAGTGGAATCAAACCTAAAAAGTTATTCGTTAATATTAAAAAGAAAATGGTTAATAAAAATGGCATAAACTTAGCATAACGCTTCGCGCCAATATTTGGAAGTGCAATTTCATCTCTTACAAATAAAACAATGGGTTCCATAAAAGACTGAAGACCCTTTGGAGCAGTTGAAACTCCCGTTTTTTTATAAGCACTAGCAGCGGTTAAAACAAGAAGTAATAAAATGATCACAGAGACAAATAAGCTAGCTACATTTTTTGTGATAGAAAAATCCCATAATTTTTTATTTGCCACTAAGTCTGGCTCCCCAGCAGCATTCATTATTTTAACCTTACCTTCCACTAATTTATAATCAAATTTTCCCTTGTATACAATGGGCTCATGATGTTCATCTAATAAATGAGAAGATGAAAATACTTCAACACCTTGTGGGGTATATAAAATGACTGGTAATGCAATGGTAGTATGCCCCCATAAATGCCAGCTATGATCGTCTTTAATGTGTTCTAATATGGTTTCAGTTACGTTAAAACTGCCTTCCTCTTTTGAAGTTGCTGGTTTTTCATTCGCCCATGCATTCATAGAATTTAATAAGAAAATACTTATGAAACTGAATACCAATAAAGGTTTTAGGCGAAGCAGGACCATACTCATTTTAAAATTTGCTGCAAAGATAGGAAATAAGCGTTTGAATTTGTATAAATTTCAAGAGAAATTATACTTGAAACTAGAAAAATAAAATCTTTGTAACTAGCTATTTTTCAATTATTTATACACTTAACTTTTTTTTCTGTAAATCAAATTGCATCTCGCTCAATTTGGCATAAAATCCGCCTAGAGCTAAAAGCTCATTATGGCTGCCCATTTCTTTGATTTCACCTTTATCTAAAACTAGAATGGTAGATGCTTTTCTTATGGTTGAAAGACGATGCGCTATTACAATGGAAGTGCGCCCTTTGATAAGCGTATCTATGGCCTTTTCAATTAACTGTTCACTTTCAGTGTCGATAGAGGAAGTGGCTTCATCTAAAATTAAAATAGAGGGATTGTATAAAAGAGCTCTAATAAAACTTAATAATTGTCTTTGGCCCAAACTTAATGTAGCACCCCTTTCCATTACTTGATAATCATACCCCCCTGGAAGTTGCATGATAAAATGGTGCATACCTATCATTGTTGCAGCTTCATATACTTGCTCTTTTGAAATACTTGCATTGCGCAATGTAATATTATCATACACCGATCCTGAAAATAAAAAAACATCTTGTAATACCACACCCACAGATGCGCGCAAACAATGAAGTGAATAAGACTCTATGGGTTGGTCATCTAGTAAAATATTTCCTGATTGATAGGGATATAAACGATTCAGAATACTAATAATTGAGGTTTTTCCTGATCCTGTATGGCCCACTAATGCAATGGTTTCTCCTGCTTCTACTCGAAAGTTGATATTCTTTAAAACATAATTAGGCTCATTATAAGCAAAGGAAACATTTTTAAACTCTATTTTTCCTTGAATTTTTTCTGGATGAAGAGTGCCTTCATTAATTGTAACATCTTCGTTGTCTAAAACTTTAAATACTCGCTCTGCAGCTACCATTCCCATTTGCAAGACATTGAATTTATCTGCAATCATTCTTAGAGGTCTAAAAATTTGATTCAAAAACAAAATAAATGCCACTAACAAGCCTGCATCCAATGATCTATCTGCCACCCACCAAACTATTAAACCCATGCTTAAGGCCAACACCACTTCCACCACAGGAAAAAAAACTGAATAGGCAAAAATAGCTTTGATATTGGCAGCTTTATGACCTGCATTAATTTTTGTAAACTTCGACATTTCTTTTTCTTCTGCAGCAAAAGTTTGAACCACTTGCATTCCAGATATGTGTTCTTGCACAAATGCATTTAAAGCAGCCACTGCATTTCTTACTTGAATAAAACTTTTATTGACACTCTCCTTAAAAAAATAGGTGGCAATAACCATAATGGGAAAAGGTATTAAACAAATAAAAGTCAGTTTCCAATCAATTACAAACATGGTTGTTAGTGTAACAATAATAGTAAGCAGGTCTGCTAGTATAGGTATTAAGCCGTCGGAAAAAATATCATTGATACTTTCAATATCATTAATAGTTCTTGTAGTTAAAGTTCCAATAGGTGTCTTATCAAATTGACGCATCTCCCAATGCATAATTTTATCATAGACTTTGTTACGTAAATCTCTTATGACTTGTTGCCCTAACCATGCCATGCCAAAAGTGAAAAAAAAGCGCATGATGGTTTCAAAGAGAATAAAAGCAATCTGAAATAATGTAATAGATAAAATTAGATGTAAGACCGAATCAAAGGCATTGGCGGATAAAAACCAATGTAGCCAGTGGGGCAGACTCACATGTTTACCTACTGCTACATTCACCGTAGCTTGAATTAAATAGGGTCTAATAGGCGTGGTGAAAGCCAACAGTATGGACAAAAATACAGATACCAAGAACACCATTTGGTAGGGGCGAACAAAGGAAAAAACACGCCTTAAAAGTGAGAGCTGAAATATTTTTTTGGGTTCTTTATTTGGCATAGAGCTTCAAAGTTACACTATCTAGTTGTTCTTTGTAAAAATCCTAGTGCTTTTACGTAATTTCGTAATTAACATGGAAGCCCTACCAATTGCTAAGAAAGCTGATATTGTTTCCCATTACAATATAGATGAAGAACAAGAAAAAAAAGAAATTGTTCGTCATTATCGAGCTTTATTACGTGCCCTCAGAACTAAGTTAAAAAAGGGTGATAAAGAATTATTAAGAACAGCATTTGAAATGGCAGTAGATGCGCATAAAACCATGCGTAGAAAAAGTGGGGAGCCTTATGTATTACACCCATTGGCAGTTGCTATGATATGTGTGGAAGAAATAGGTCTTGGAGTAAGAAGTACCATTTGCGCATTATTACATGACACTGTGGAGGATACTGATATTGTTTTAGATGATATTAAAAATGAGTTTGGAAACGAGATTGCTAAAATTGTAGATGGCTTAACTAAAATTTCTACAGTAATAGATACCAATAGCAGTCAACAAGCAGAAAATTTTAAAAAAATTCTTCTAACACTTACCGATGACCCAAGGGTTATTTTAATTAAACTAGCAGACAGATTACATAACATGCGAACCCTGGATGCCATGAAACAAGAGAAGCAATTAAAGATTGCTTCTGAAACTGTTTGGGTATATGCTCCTTTGGCCCATCGTATGGGTTTATACAATTTAAAAACGGAGTTGGAAGACTTGTCCATGAAATACATGGAACCTGCCATTTACAAAGAAATCGCAAAAAAATTAGCAGAAACCAAAAGAGAAAGAACTAGATATATTAATGAATTTATACGCCCACTTAAAGAAAAATTAACGGCTGCTGCATTTGATTTTGAAATTCAAGGTCGTCCCAAAAGCATACACTCTATTTGGAATAAAATAAAGAAGAAAGAAATAAGCTTTGAAGAAGTGTATGATCTTTTTGCCATTCGTGTTATTTTGAATGCTCCTTTGGAGAGAGAAAAAGAAGATTGCTGGAAAGTGTATTCAATGATTACTGATGAATATAGCCCTTCTCCAGAGAGATTAAGAGACTGGTTAAGTAATCCTAAGAGCAACGGCTATGAAGCCCTTCACACTACTGTAATGGGACCTCATGGAAAATGGGTGGAAGTACAAATTAGAACCAAGAGAATGAATGAGATAGCTGAAAAAGGTCTAGCTGCACATTTTAAGTATAAAGAAGAGGCACAAAGTGAAGATAGATTCGATCAATGGTTTGTACAAATTAGAGAAGCACTTGTGAATCAACAAGACGAAGGAATTGATTTTTTACAGGATTTTAAAACCTCTTTTTTAGCAGAAGAAATTTATGTGTATACACCCAAAGGAGATGTTAAAATGCTTCCAATCAATAGTTCGGCATTGGATTTTGCTTACTATATACACACAGCCATTGGATCCAAATGCATTGGGGCTAAAGTGAATCATAAACTCGTGCCCATTAGTCATAAATTAAGAAGTGGGGATCAAATTGAAATTATTACTAGCAATAAACAAAAACCATCTGAAGATTGGCTAAGCAGTGTGGTAACTGCTAAAGCAAAAAATAGTATTAAAGATGCTTTAAGAGAAGAGAAAAAAATTATTGCAGAGGATGGCAAATATATTTTACAAAGAAAACTGGAAGCTATAGGAGCTGTATATAATCCCTATAATATTGATCAAATAATGTTTTATTATAAACTTTCTAGTCAAATAGATCTTTTATACAAAATTGCCACAAAAGCCATTGACTTAAAAGAATTAAAATTATTCCAAATTGTAGGTGATAAAATTGAAGCCCCGAAACAAATAAATAATATTACAGAAATTAATGCCGAAAATTCTTCTTCTAAAACTGTTTCCAAAAAAGAGGCCGAATTAATCATTTTTGGAGAGTCCAGCGATAAAATTAAATATACCTTAGGAAAATGCTGTAACCCTATCCCCGGTGACGACGTATTCGGTTTTGTAAGTACTGCGAAAGGACTCATTATTCATAGAAATAACTGTCCTAACGCCACTCAGCTGCTTGCCAATTATGGACATAGGGTTGTAAAAACTAAGTGGGCCAAAAATAAAGAAATATCCTTCCTAACAGGCCTTAGTATCATTGGACTAGATGATGTGGGTGTTGTTAATAAAATAACCAATATTATAAGCGGTGAATTGAAAATTAACATAGCTGCTATTACCATTGAATCAACAGAAGGTTTATTCAGAGGCACTATCAAAGTGTATGTACATGATAAAGACGAATTAGAAGAACTAGTGCATCGCATTAAGTCCTTAAGTGGTATTCAACAAGTAATGCGATTCGACACAGAAACTGTGTAAAATTTAATCTAATTATTTTAGCTTTAAATAGGTAATAAACCTTCCAAGACTTATTTTTGCTTCTCAAACGCTCATACATGGTAGATGTAATTTTAGGCCTCCAATGGGGCGATGAAGGAAAAGGAAAAATTGTAGATTATTTCGCACCTCACTATGATATCATAGCCCGTTTTCAAGGTGGCCCTAATGCGGGTCATACTTTATATTTGAACGACACCAAAATAGTTTTACATCAAATACCCTCTGGTATATTTCATCAGGATAAAATTAATATTATTGGAAATGGTGTTGTATTAGATCCTGTAACATTAAAAAAAGAATGCGAAGCAGTTGCAAAAATGGGTGTAGATGTAAAAAAGAACTTATTTATTTCTGAAAGAACCAATATTATAGTACCTACACACCGCGCTTTAGACAAAGCTTCTGAACTAGCTAAAGGAGAAAGTAAAATTGGTTCCACTTTAAAAGGTATTGGACCTGCTTATATGGATAAAACAGGTCGCAATGCTTTAAGAGTGGGAGATTTATTAAATAAGAATTTCATAAGTAAGTATATCACATTGAGAATGAAACATCAGAAAATTTTAGATAGTTTCAATTTCAATGAGGATATTAGTGAGATGGAAAATGAGTTTTTTGAAGCCATAGAGTTTCTAAAAACTATGAATATTATTAATTGTGAGTATTTTATAAATGATCAAATATCGAAAGGTAAAAAAGTATTAGCTGAAGGTGCACAAGGCTCTATGTTAGATATTGATTTTGGAACATTTCCATTTGTAACCTCATCCAATACTATCTCTGCAGGTGTATGTACCGGACTAGGTATTGCTCCTAAACACATCCATGAAGTTTTGGGCATTACAAAAGCTTATTGTACTCGAGTAGGAAGCGGCCCCTTCCCTACTGAATTACATAATGAAACAGGTGAAGAATTGAGAAAATTAGGAAGTGAGTTTGGCGCCACCACTGGCCGTCCTAGAAGATGTGGATGGATTGATTTAGTGGCACTCAAATATACTTGCATGATTAATGGTGTAACACAAATTATTATGACCAAAGCAGATATTCTTGATACTTTTAAAGAATTAGAATTAGGTATCGCTTATGAAATGGAAGGCAAACAGATAGACTATGTCCCTTTTCAATTAGTGGGCACCCCTGTCTTAGCTGTTTGGAAAAAAATGCAAGGCTGGAATGTTGATACAAGCAAAATGAAACTTGCCAATGAATTACCTGCAACAATGAAAACTTATATAGAATTTATAAATACTTACTTAGGAGTTCCCATTAAATATGTTTCCAATGGACCAGGAAGAGATCAAATTGTTCATGTCTAAAAGAATTGGAGCATGTATAAGTTAGAATTGAGTTCATTATTTTTTTTAAAAAAAGGGCAATTTTTTTTGGTAAATACAATTTTGAGTTGAAATTTTACATAGTTAATTTCTAAGGTAAAATATGGCATTAAAAAATATCAAAGAAAAAAAAGCTACTACAAAAAACACAGTAGCCAAAGCACAGAAGGAAACTAAATCTACTTCAAAGAAAAAAAATGTAGATGAGGATGAATTAGAGGAAGATGACGAACCCATAGATGATTGGGAAAAAGTAGAAGACGACTCTAGCTGGGATGCAGATTTTGAAGAGTTTGATATGCCTAAAAAATCAAATAAAAAACCTGGTAAATTCAAGCCTCAAGACGACGATGACGATTTTAATTTAAATGAAGATTTCAAAGATATAGACGACGACCTTTTTGACGACAAGGATGAACTAGAAGACGATTTTTAGTTCTTGGCACTTAATTGCTCTTTTGCAAAACTTAATAAAGCCACTTCATTAAAACTAGCACTCATTACTTGTAAGCCAAATGGCATTCCATTACTGTGTTTGAATAAAGGAATAGATATAGCAGGTATGCCTACCAAATTGGCATACACTGTATATATATCTGCCAAAAACATTTCAGTGGCACTATGATTTTTCTCACCTAATTTAAATGCAGTGGAGGGTACGGTGGGAGATACTATAAGATCATATTTAGAAAATACACTACTTGTTAGTTCAACTAATTTTTTTCTTACTTGTTGTGCCTTTGTAAAATAAGCATCAAAATATCCAGCACTTAATACAAAACTGCCTAACAAGATTCTTCTTTGAACTTCTTCACCAAAACCCTCTGTTCTTGTTTTCTTATATAAATCTGTTAAGTCATTGACACTCTCATGAGTTCTATGCCCAAATTTGATACCATCGTATCTAGATAAATTACTAGAAGCTTCTGCAGTAGTTAAAACATAATAAGTAGGTACTAAATAAGAAAGTAAAGAAAAATCAATGGCTTCAACTACATAACCTTTTGTTACTAATTCATTTAAATATTGTTCTATCTTCTTTTTTATCTCCACATCCAAACTAGGATGAAAAAGTGTTTCTTTAAAGTAGGCTATCTTTTTAACCCTCGAAGGCTTTTGAACCTCTTCGCTATACAAAGGAACTATATTTGAAGAAACCGTACTATCAAAATCATCTTTACCTGCCATCACTTCTAAAACTAAAGCCGCATCTTCAATTGTTTTAGAAAAAATACCAATTTGATCAAAAGAAGAAGCATAGGCAATTAATCCATAGCGAGATATTCTTCCATAACTTGGTTTTAAACCTACTACACCACAAAAATCGGCGGGTTGTCTTACGGATCCACCTGTATCAGACCCAATACTTATCATGGATAAACCTGCTTGCACCGCAACTGCAGAACCACCAGAAGATCCTCCAGATACATGTTGTATGTTGGCTGCATTTTTTACAGGACCGAAAGCAGAATTTTCATTACTACTTCCCATGGCAAATTCATCACAATTCTGACGGCCAATGATAATAGCACCTTCATTTAACAATTTTTGAATAGCAGTAGCAGTATAAACAGCTGTATAATTTTCTAAAATTTTTGAAGAGGCACTCAATGTATGTCCTTTGTAAGATAAAACATCTTTAATTCCAATAACTACTCCATGTAATTTTCCCAAGCTATCGCCTTGCTTTCTTTTAGTATCTAAATTGGCAGCAAGATCCAGAGCTTCTTGATCAAAAATTTCTAAATAAGCATTTAAATGTTGATATGTGGAAATTTGCTCCAAGTAATGTTTAACTACTTGAACACAAGTAGTTCTACCTGCTACCAAAGCAGAATGGTAGTCTTTAATGGAAGTAAACCTAAACAAAGGAGAATAGATTAATGAATAAACAAAAGTGTGATGATGCGTTTTTAATAGAAAGCAAACGCAGCATTAATGAAAAACTAAAGAAAGGGTTTAATCTTTTTCTTTAATACCTTCTTCAATTTCCTTTTTTACGTTGTTTTTGGCATCGTTAAATTCACGAATACCTTTACCTAATCCACGCATGAATTCAGGTATTTTACGACCTCCAAACATTACTAGTATCACTACACCAATAATTAATAATTCTTGAAATCCTAAGTTGCCCATAATCTTAAATTTAGAAGTTTAAAGGTAAGGTAATTATAAAATAATAAAACAGAATTTGATATAAAAAAATCCCGTCACTTTATAAAAGGGACGGGATTCAATAGGATGAACTAATTGTATATTAGAATCTTTTTTCTTTAATACGGGCACTTTTACCGCTTCTTTCACGTAAGTAGTAAAGTTTAGAACGTCTTACTTTACCAGACTTATTCAATGAAATTCCATCAATATTTGGAGATAAAAATGGGAAGAGTCTTTCTACGCCCACACCATCAGATATTTTACGTACGGTAAAAGAGGCAGTAGCGCCTGTTCCTTGAGTTTTAACTACATCTCCGCGAAAGCTTTGGATACGCTCTTTACCACCCTCAACAATTTTGTAGTTAACGGTAATATTATCACCCGCTTTGAAGGCTGGATAGTCCTTTTTTGGCGTCAATTGCTCGTGTATAAATTTAACTGCTTCGCTCATAATACATAGTTTTTGCGGAGGGCAAAGGTAGTAGAACCCAACTTATATTCCAAATTATTTGATTCAAAATTAAATGGGCCCTATCTAGCTATATTTACAGCCCTTTTCTCTCTAATAACTGTAACTTTAATTTGACCAGGATAAGTCATCTCAGTTTGTATTTTTTGTGCTATTTCAAAGCTCAATTGATCAGAGCTGGCATCGGTCACTTTTTCAGCCTCCACAATGACTCTCAATTCACGACCTGCTTGAATGGCGTAGGCTTTCTCCACCCCCTGGTAGTTCATGGCCAAATTCTCTAAATCTTTGATTCTCTGTATATATTGTTGCATAATTTCCCTTCTTGCACCTGGTCTTGCACCGCTGATAGCATCACAAGCTTGAATAATGGGAGAAATTACATATTGCATTTCCATTTCATCGTGGTGCGCACCAATTGCATTCACTACTGCCGGATTTTCACCATATTTTTCCGCTAATTTGGCTCCTAATAAAGCATGACTTAACTCAGTTTCTTCATCTGGCACCTTTCCTATATCATGCAATAGACCTGCTCTTTTAGCCAATTTTGGATTTAAACCTAATTCCGCGGCCATAATACCACATAAATTAGCAGTCTCACGAGAATGCATCAATAAATTTTGACCATAGGAAGAACGAAATCTCATTTTTCCAATAATTCTAATTAATTCTTTATGAAGTCCATGTATGCCTAATTCAATAACAGTTCTTTCACCAATTTCAGCAATTTGATCTTCTAATTGACGACGTGTTTTTTCAACTACTTCTTCTATACGTGCGGGATGAATACGACCATCGGCTACCAAACGTTGTAAACTTAAACGAGCAATCTCACGACGAAGTGGGTCAAAAGAAGAAAGTAATATAGCTTCAGGTGTATCATCTACAATTAAATCGACCCCTGTAGCTGCTTCAATAGCACGAATATTACGTCCTTCTCTGCCAATTATTTGTCCTTTCATTTCATCGGAATCCAAATTAAATACAGTAACAGTATTTTCAATGGCTACCTCAGCAGCAGTTCTTTGAATTGATTGTATGATAATTTTTCTAGCTTCTTTATTTGCTTTTTGCTTTGCATCTTCAATAATGTCTTGTTGTAAAGCAAGGGCCTGTGATTGTGCTTCATGTTTTAAACTCTCAATTAATTGTTGCTTGGCTTCTTCTGCACTTAAGTTGGCTATTTTTTCTAAACGACGAATATGTTCTTCTTGGTGCTTTTCGAATTCTGAACGTTTTACATTAATCAAGTCAATCTCACGATTCAATTTCTCTTTAATTGTATCGTTATCTTTCACTTGCTTATCCAAGGCTGCTTCTTTTTGATTAATAGAAATTTCTTTTTGCTTAATTCTATTTTCAGCCTCACCCATTTTTTTATTTCTTTCTAAAAGCTCACGATCATACTCCGACTTTAATTGAACAAAATGTTCCTTAGCTTCCAACTGCTTTTCCTTTTTTATAGTCTCCGCCCTTAGTTCGGTTTCTTTTAAAATAGTAGCAGCTTTAGCTTCCGCTTCTTCAACTTGTTTTTTGGTATTGCGGGCAAATACAATTTTGCCTATGAGTAAGCCTCCCAGTAAGGAAGCACCTCCGATGATGACGAATAATATGGTTTGGTCCATTGTTTAAATCTTGTTGTTTGTAAATAATTCATACTCCCCTTTTTCGTTGTTAATGAGGTTAAAACATTAAGCCTATATTATTTATAAATCATTGATAGTCACCTACAGCAAGCTCATTGATACTAATACTTTAGGATGACGTATTTAGATTATTCATAATGCGTCAAAGGTTCCAAGACGAAGATAATCAAATAATGGAAAGAATGGAGTCGAAGATGACAAATAATCTCTCTCAAAGTGCCTTTTCAATAGAGTTAGAAAGCGCATCAATCTGATTTTGAATGTCTTCTAGCTCATAGAGATTATGTCCAGTTTGTTGTTGCTCTGTGGTAAACCAAAGCAAGACCATTGAAATATAATCCTGCATATCCTTGCCGGCATAGGCATTTTTAAATTCCACCATTTTCTGGTTAATCATAGCTGCTGTCTTACGAACGGCTTCTTCATCCTTAGCAGCAATTTTCACGCGATAAGACCTATCAGCAATAGTAATATTTACGGGAATAAGCGAATTTTCTTGATCTAGGGACATGATTATGGATTCAGATTTTTAATGGCAATATCTATTTCTTTGATATAATGATCTACTTTTTTAATGAGCGCTTCTTTGTCTGCTGGGTGCATACTAGCTGTGTGTACCATGGCTGCAGCTAATTTAGATTTACCTTCCTGCACTTGCTGGGTTAATTCTCTCACAATACCTTGCTCTTTAGTTAAATGAGCTTTTAATTGTACATTTTCCTTTTCTAATAAGGATGTACGTTTTATTAAGAGTTGAACTTTCTCTTGAAGATGGTTAAGGGCAGTTGCAATATCCACCATAGTAATTATTTGATTCCTTGAAATTAGTTATTTTCTAATTTCTGCTTGCAGATTATTTTCAAATTCTTTTACTAATTTTTTCATCATGGCATCTATTTCTACATCGGTTAAAGTTTTATCCGTAGCGTTAAAAACAAAATTAATGGCGACCGATTTTTTCTGCTCCCCTAATTTTTCACTTTCAAAGATATCAAAAACTCTACTTTGTTGAAGTGCATTTAATTTTACTGCAGCAATACTTTGTTCAATAGAAGCATAAGGTGTGGCACTAGGAAGTACTAATGCAATATCACGCTCCACTGAAGGATATTTAGACACTTCTTTATAAACCACTTGTCTACTTTGATACAAAGAAAATAAACTTGCTAAATCAAATTGTATGTAAAATACAGGTTGCTTAATTCCAAATGATTGTATTTTTTTGGCTGATATGTTTTCTAGTGTACCTATAGTTGATTTTTGAACAACATATTGCACTTGAGCAGAAGAAGATGATTTCCATTCACCCTCAGGAAGTCCTAAAAGTTGACAAATAGCAGTTGCCAATCCTTTTGCAACAAAAAAATCGGCAGGTAATGCTTTGTTTCTCCAACCCTCTGTATTTTGTTTTCCAGAAATATAAATTGCTAGCTGTTCCGATTCATAATAGCTACCTTGAGAAGACTTACCATAAACTTTTCCTATTTCAAAAAAAGAGATGGAAGTATTTTTTCTATTTATATTATATGCTATAGCTTCCAAGCCAGTCTCTAACATGGAGGGGCGCATTACATCTAATTCAGCCGTTAAATTATTTAACATTTTTACCGATGTAGATAAAATATCTTCTGTGAAATAGGCACTGTTAGTAATTGAATTAGTTAATATTTCTGTGAAACCTCTTCCCACTAAATATTGAGCTATTTTGTCTTTGAATTTTTCTTTTTTCTCCAAAGGATCATTTGCCGGACTCATAGTAATAGTGCTAGGAATGGCAATGTTATCAAGTCCATCTATTCTTACTATCTCTTCAACAATATCCGCTGCTATACTAATATCAGGCTTGTGATAAGGTACTGCTAATTCAAGACCCCATTGCGTTTCTTTTAAAATTTCAAAACCTAAGCTTTCAAGAATTATTTTTACTTTTTCAGTTGGATAAATTTTACCACTCAATTTTTTTAAATAGGCAAACTCGATACCTACTTTAGTTTTTGCTTGAGGCGCGGGATAGACATCAATCACTTCACTGCATTTTCCACCTGCATAGGTTTGAATCAAATGTGCAGCATGTTCTAGCACTAACACTGTGGCATCAATAGCTACCCCTTTTTCAAATCTTGTGGCAGCATCTGTTCTTAATCCATGATGCATGGAAGTTTTTCTGATATGTACATTATCAAACAAAGCACTTTCTAAAAATATTTGAGTTGTTTGAGAAGTGACACCACTGGAAAGTCCTCCAAACACACCTGCTATACATAATGGTTTTTCACTATCACTTATCATTAAATCATTTGAAGTCAAGGTTCTCTCCACTCCATCAAGTGTAGTAAACTTAGAACCTGCAGGATATTTTTTTACTAGAATGGTTTTGTCTTTAATCTTAGCAGCATCAAATGCATGCAAGGGCTGTCCGGTTTCATGTAAAATATAATTTGTAATATCTACAATGTTGTTTATACTTCTTACACCTATTGCTTGTAATTTATTTTTTAACCAAGAAGGAGAGGCTTTCACAGTCACTCCCTCTATGACTATACCACTATACCTTTTGCAACCTGTGGTATCTTCTATTTTCACTTTGAAGGGCAGCGAAGAGGCATCTTTATGGGTTAATTTTTTAAAGGGACTAACCGCTTTTACTACAGCATTATGGTAAGACAAATATGCGCATACATCTTTAGCGACACCGTAATGACTCATAGCATCCATTCTATTAGGAGTAAGTCCAATTTCATAAATCCAATCCTCATACAATTCATATAAACTAGAAACTGCAGTGCCCACCGAAGTATTAGGATCTAATACAATAATGCCTGCATGATCATCACTAATACCAATTTCATCTTCAGCACAAATCATTCCTTCACTTTGCTCCCCTCTTATCTTGGCCAATTTCATTGTCATTGGGTCACCCGACTTTGGGTAAATGGTAGTTCCTACTGTGGCAACTACTACTTTTTGTCCTTGAGCTACATTACTTGCACCACATACTATACTTAGGTATTGATCTTTTCCTATGTTAACTTTGGTAAGTTTTAATTTATCTGCACCAGGATGTTTTACTACTTCCATCACTTCTCCTACCACTAATCCAGCAAGCCCGCCTTTAAAGTTTTCATATTTTTCTAAGGACTCAACTTCAAGTCCTATAGAAGTTAAAATTTGAGATAAGTTTTCAGGGCTTAAACGGTGAGGCAAATATTCACACAACCAGCGATAACTAATGGTCATAGAAGAATTTTATGATATGGCTTCAAAAATACTAATTTTTAAGTGCTTTTAGTTAAAAACTAGGTGCAAAACCAGTGAATAACCCCGTTTTTTTGTGGATTACCCATTTCAAATACCTGTGCACAACCCTATTGCAAAACTAAATTTCTTGAAGTGCTAATTTGGTTTGATTTTCGCAGTAAGAAAATGGCTTCATGCTTATGTCAATACCTAATTTAAATACCAATAGAACAAAGAAAAAAAATACAACTATTGACGTTAGTTCAATGATGTATGGAAAAATTCCACCTCAAGCAAGAGAGTTAGAAGAAGCTGTATTAGGGGCCATTCTTTTAGATAAAAGTGCTTTCGACACTATTAGTGAAATTTTAAAGCCAGAATGTTTTTATGTAGAAGCCCATCAACTCATTTTTAGTGCCATGCAGGGCTTACAACAAAAAAATATGCCCATTGACATGTTAACTATGGTGGAGGAATTAAAAATGCGCGAGCAATTAGATATTATTGGTGGCGCTTATTTTATTTCTAAGTTAACTAATGTAGTTGTATCTACTGCCAATATTGAAGCACATGGAAGAATTGTTTTACAAAAATTTATTCAAAGAGAATTAATTAGAATTAGCGGGGAAGTCATTGCCAACGCCTATGAAGATAGTACCGACGTATTTGATTTACTAGACGATAGCGAAACCAAAATGTTTAATATCACTAATAACTACTTGAAGAAAAACTTTGTAGATATTGGAGATGCATTAGCTCATGCTGTCACACGTATTGACCAATTAAGAAATAAGAAAGAAGAAATTTCAGGTGTGCCCAGTGGATTCAACTCCTTGGATAGGATAACCTATGGTTGGCAGCCTACCGATTTAATTATTTTAGCTGCACGTCCTTCCGTGGGTAAAACTGCCTTTGCCTTAAATCTGGCTCGCAATGCAGCATTGCATCCTACCAAACCTCAAGCAGTAGGATTTTTTAGTTTAGAAATGAGCGCCTCTCAATTGGTACAACGTATTTTAAGTGCTGAGAGTGAGATTAAAATGGAAAAAATTTCAAGAGGTAAATTAGAAGAATACGAATACCAACAATTACATAGTAAGGGTATTAAAAAATTAGAACAAGCCCCCATTTTTATAGATGATACCGCTGCCTTGAATATTTTTGAATTTCGAGCTAAAGCAAGAAGGCTAGTGAATAAACATCATGTTAAAATAATCATCATTGACTACTTACAACTCATGAGTGGAACGGGTGATAGAAATTCAAATCGTGAACAAGAAATTAGTAATATCTCAAGAAGTTTAAAGGCCTTGGCCAAGGAATTGAATATTCCCATTCTTGCACTTTCACAATTAAGCCGTGCTGTGGAAACTAGAAAAGAAAGTAAGATGCCTCAATTGAGCGACCTACGAGAATCAGGTGCGATTGAACAAGATGCCGATATGGTAATGTTTATTTACCGTCCTGAATACTATGAAGTAATGAGTAATGAAATGGGAGAAAGCACCCAAGGAGAAACATTAATTAGAATTGCAAAACATAGAAATGGTAGATTAGATTTAATCAAATTAAGAGCCAATTTAGATATACAAAAATTTGAAGAATGGGAAGGTAATAGTCCCATTCCAGGCCTTGCAAGCAATTACAAACCGCTGCCTTCAGGTCTCAATAGTGGTGATACAGCAGAAGGTGGTAGATTTTTTATTCAGGGAAGTAAAATGAATGAAGGAGAATTTGATGAAGGTATCAATGACGACCAACCATTCTAAACTTGCGCTCACTATGTCGATTCCTTATTTCTTCGAACCCAACATTCACCATGGCCAAACAAGTTTTACATTAAGTGAAACAACTAGTAAACATTGCATTCAAGTTCTTAGAATGCAAGAAAATCAGAGGGTCGATGTAACCAATGGTAAAGGTTATTTATTTGAAGCAGTAATTGTCAATGCACATAAAACTCATTCACAAGTACAAGTACTATCGGAAAAATTTAAGGCACTCCCCTTTCAAAAAATATGCTTAGGTATTGGACTATTGAAAAATCTAACAAGACTTGAATGGTTGTTAGAAAAAATAACAGAAATGGGCATTTATGAAATAAGACCTCTTATTTGTGAGCATACTTTATTTGAAAAATTTAAATACGAAAGGTTTCAAAACATTTTGCAATCTGCCATGATACAAAGCCAACAAGTATGGCTGCCTCATTTAGCCAAACCTATTCATTTTAAAGATTTAATTCAAGAAAAATACCAGGGGCAGAAATTAATAGCTCATTGTGCATCTGGCCATAAATTAAACATAAAAAATATAGAAGCTGCATCTACTATTTTATTATTAATAGGGCCTGAAGGAGATTTTTCAAAAGCAGAAATTGAATTAGCCCTCGACCACGAATTTCAGGCCATAGAATTAGGACCTACCAGACTAAGAACCGAAACGGCAGCCTTATTTGCACTTAGTGTTTTAAAAAAGTTTTAAATTTCATACATGAATAGGGCAACCAGCATTATTGAAGTAAACACTCCTAGTGATGAAAAAAAATTTCTAGCCATAAATGCTACTTTAAACAGAAGCAACCCACATTATATTCGCCCATTAGATACCGAAGTCATGCAGGTATTTGATAGAACCAAAAATAAATTATTTAAAGTGGGAGATGCTAAAAGATGGATTGCCATTTCAGAACAAGGTAAAGTCCTTGGTCGTATAGCAGCATTTTATTACAATAGTTATAAAAACAAAGGCACTTTATTTCCAGTGGGCTGTGTAGGTTTTTTTGATTGTATCAATGATCAAGACACCGCTAATTTACTTTTCACCAAAGCAAAACAATGGCTTATTGAAAATGGCATGCAGGCCATGGATGGCCCTATTAATTTTGGAGATAGAGACAAATGGTGGGGACTTATGGTACGAGGTTTTGACAAAGAACCTATGTATGGTATGTCATTTAATCCCAGTTATTATGAAACACTAATGACAAATTATGGTTTTCAGAATTACTACAATCAATTTTATTATGAGATGGATTTAAGCCAGCCCCTACCACCCAGATTCGAAGAGCGTTATAATAAATTTAAAACCAAACCGGACTATACTGCCTTACATTTAGATAAAAATAATTTAGAAAAGTTTGCAAAAGATTTTGTACATATTTACAATAGTGCATGGGCCCAGCATGGAGAAGAAAAAGCAATTACTTTAGAACAAATTTTAAAACTATTTAAAACATTAAAAACAGTAATGGATGAAAAAGTAGTTTGGTTTGCATACTACAAAGAAGAGCCCATTGCTATGTTTATTAATATTCCAGATGTGAACCAATATTTTAAATATTTTAATGGTCGATTAGGCCTACTTCAAAAACTACATCTTTTATGGATGAAATGGAATAAACAAAATAAAAAATTAACCGGTCTAGCATTTGGAGTGGTGCCCAAATATCAAGCATTGGGTATTGACAGTTATTTAATTTATAACTGCTATTTAATACTTCAAAAATTAAAACATTATACAGGTTATGAAATGGGCTGGGCGGCAGATTGGAATCCTAAAATGGTCAATATTTATAAAAGTTTAGAAGGCAAACCTAGCAGACAAATGGTCACCTTTAGATATATTTTTAACCCTAGCTTACATCCTTTTGAAAGACATCCCATTATGGATTACAGCTTAAAATAAGCTATTCATGAGGCTTGTAAATATGGGGGATAAGATTTATTCACTATGTGAATTCTTTTGATTTTGAATGCGTATATTGCGCGTCAAGTATGGATAATTTCGTCGTATCAGCTAGAAAATATAGACCTCAAAACTTTTCAACAGTAGTGGGGCAATCACATATTACCACCACCTTGAAGAATGCTATTTTACACCAACATCTAGCACATGCATTTTTATTTTGTGGCCCAAGAGGTGTAGGTAAAACAACCTGTGCTCGAATTTTAGCAAAAACTATTAATTGTACCCATATTACCCAAGACGCAGAGGCGTGTAATAAATGTGAGTCTTGTATTAGTTTTGAAAAAGGGTCAAGTTTAAATATACATGAATTAGATGCCGCAAGTAACAACTCGGTGGATGACATAAGAACCCTTGTTGATCAAGTACGATTTGCACCTCAAGCCGGTAAATACAAAGTATATATTGTAGACGAGGTTCATATGTTAAGTACCAGCGCCTTCAATGCATTTTTGAAAACACTAGAAGAACCACCACCTTATGCCATTTTTATTTTAGCCACCACTGAAAAACATAAAATTCTGCCTACCATTTTAAGTCGTTGTCAAATTTTTGATTTTAGGCGAATTACATCAAATGATATAGTTACCCATTTAGAAGAAATAATTAACAAAGAAAATAGCAAGGCAGAAAAAAATGCATTACAACTCATAGCTCAAAAAAGTGAAGGTTGTATGCGTGATGCTTTAAGTATTCTAGATAAAATAGTAAGTTTTTCCAATGGAGTAGTTACTTATGAAAACACACTAGAACATTTAAATATTTTAGACGAAGCTTATTTTTTTAAATTACTAGAGTTGCTTGTTGCCAAAGACCTCACTCAAGCCATGCTATTGTATGATCAAATCAATCAAAAAGGTTTTGAGGGAGATATGGTTTTATATGGGCTTGCTAGCTTTATGAGAAATATATTGGTATGTAAAGATCCTGCTAGCGCCTCTTTATTAGAGTCCATCGAAGGATGGGCAGATCAATATAAGAAAGTAGCCAAACAAGTAAGCACCCCCTATCTTGTCAGCGCTCTTAACATATTAAACGAAGCCGAGATTCAGTTTAAAATGGCCCGAAACAAAAGATTGCATGTTGAAATGGCCATTATTAAACTCAATTTTTTACAAGAAGCCATTGAACTCAGCATGGAAGATGGCCAAGTTGTAAAAAAAAAACTAATTGAAAGTCATTATCCGATTCGATTAAAAAAAATTATTCCTTTAAGTCATTTCCCATTACCTAAAGTAGCTCCATTAAAAGAAGCACAACTCATTATTGAAGAATCTCCTTCTAATGTCAATGTGGCTGCCAGTCCTGTTAGTAGTCCACAGCCATCCACCCCTAGTGCCTCAACATCCAAAGGGTATCATAAAAATTTACTTACTGCACTACAAAATAAATATGGGGAAAAATATAAAATTGAAGAAGTAGTAGAATCTATTCCACTTAATACCACCGATTTAAAAAAATGTTGGGATGCTTTCACTCAAACCTTAGAAAATGCTTCCAAACATTCCGTGGCAAGTACTTTTAAATTAGCTCAATTAGATATTGAAAATGAAACACATTTTACTATTACAGTTCCAGCTTTAACTGCTCAAAAATTTGTAGAGCAAGAACGCATGAATGTGTTAGAAAAAGTATGGGATCATTTTCACAACCGTGCCATTCAATTTAGCATTTTAGTAGCCGCGAATGAAAAAGAAGATGTTCCATTACATTTAAGTTTAAATAGCAAACAAAAATATGAGCGCATAGTAGCACAGTATCCTTTAGTGCAGGAATTAAAACAAAAATTAAATTTAGAAATTTTCTACTAGAGTTTAGTTTTCCGATATCCCTTTTGTTGTAGATATTGGAATATCTTTTGACGATGATCGCCTTGAATAATAATTTCACCCTCTTTTACAGAACCCCCGGTTCCACAATGATTTTTTAAAGCCTTCCCTAATTCATTCAATGCCTCTTCACTTCCTTCAAAACCATAAATAATGGTTACTGTTTTTCCAGCCCTATGTTTTGTTTCAAGTAGTATATGAAGTAATTGTTCTGCAGGATCCAAAGTAATGTCAATGTGTTGGTGGCTAAGAGGCAAACTCTCAGGATGAGTGCTATATACAAATGGAGAATTATTTTCTCTGGAATGTATAGATTTATTTTTTTTACTCATTTTTGGTATTATAACACTTTAAAGTTTGTAGTCTGCTTAGTATTTTGAAACTTTGTAGTACAAATTAATCAAAACTAAGATAAGTCTAAAATTAAGTTGGAACTATGTCAAATAAAATAATATTGGTCATTATGGATGGCTGGGGACTAGGACTCGTTCCTTCATCAGATGCCATTGGGCAAGCAAATGTACCCTTTGTATCAAGTTTATATAAGAAATACCCACATGCTACTTTAGTTACCTGTGGCGAAGCAGTGGGTTTACCAAGCGGACAAATGGGTAATAGTGAAGTGGGGCACTTAAATTTAGGAGCAGGACGTATAGTGTATCAGGAATTGCAAAGAATAAATGTAGCAATTAAAAATGGAGAGCTAGCCAAGAATCAGCAATTATTGGCTTCCATAGAATATGCTAAACAAAATAATAAACCACTGCATTTACTAGGTTTGGTAAGTGACGGCGGAGTTCATTCTCACACTAGTCATTTGAAAGCAATTTGTGACATATGCAAAACTAAAGGATTGACTGAGTTATATATTCATGCTTTCACCGATGGTAGAGACACCGATCCTAAAAGTGGCATACACTTTATTGAAGATCTTGAGAATCATTTAAAGAAGGGTGTTGGTAAAATAGCAACTATTTGTGGTAGATACTACGCCATGGATAGAGACAAAAGATGGGAAAGAGTGCAATTGGCCTATGAGGCGCTAGTGAATGGTAAAGGCGTCACCGCAGCAAATGCCATAGATGCCATTAAAGAAAATTATAACAATGCTATCACTGATGAATTTATTAAACCCACCGTTATAACTCATCAAGGAAATGCCATCGCAAAAATACAAAATGGAGATGCAGTCCTTTGTTTTAATTTTAGAACCGATCGTTGTAGAGAAATTACAGAAGTACTTTCTCAAAAAGATTTTCCAGACTTTGCTATGAAAAAATTAGATCTACATTTTACCACTTTAACAAGGTATGATGAGTCTTTTAAAAATATAAACATTCTTTTTGAAAATGATAATTTAGAAAATACCTTGGGTGAGGTTTTAGCAAAAAATCAGAAAAAACAAATTAGAATTGCTGAGACAGAAAAATATCCCCACGTTACTTTTTTCTTTAGTGGAGGCAGAGAATTACCTTTTGAAGGAGAAACAAGAATTTTAGCCGCTTCTCCCAAAGTAGCCACTTATGATTTACAACCCGAAATGAGTGCAGCTGAATTAACAGAGAAATTATTACCAGAAATTAAATCTGGCAACCCCGATTTTGTATGCCTGAACTTTGCCAATGCAGATATGGTGGGACATACCGGGGTATTTGCTGCCGTTGTAAAAGCAGTAGAAACTGTCGACCGCTGTGTTGAACAAATTGTAAATACTGGCCTCGAAAATGGTTATACTATATTTTTAACAGCGGATCATGGGAATGCCGACTATATGATAAACGAAGATGGAAGCCCCAATACAGCCCATACACTTAACTTGGTTCCATTTTTCATTATTGATAAAGAGTGGAATGGGAGTATTAAAAATGGCAAATTAGGGGATATTGCCCCCACCATTCTTACCCTGATGGGTATTAAAATACCTGCTGAGATGACCGGTGATGTATTAATTTAAAATTATTATTTTTTATACCTTAACTTTAAGTAAATACAGAAATTTTAAAAAATAAAGCAAAAATATGATAAAGAAAATACTCATAGGATTACTGGTTGCATTAATAGCTATTCAATTTATTCGACCAGATAAAAATAATTCAGGAGATGTTACCAAGGATATAACCACTCTTTATCCGATGCCTGATAGTGTTAAGACAATTGTCGACAAAGCCTGTGCCGATTGTCATTCTAATAATACGAAGTACCCTGTTTATGCAGCCATCCAACCTATTAATTTTTGGTTAAGCGACCATATCAAAGATGGTAAACGTCATTTTAATTTCAATGAATTTGCTGGTTATAGAATTGCAAAGCAAAATCATAAATTAGAAGAAGTCATTGAACAAATTAAAGAAGGAGAAATGCCACTAGCTTCTTATACCTTAGTGCATACTGAAGCCAAATTAACAGAAGCAGAAAAAGCTACTTTAACAAAATGGTGTCAAAATATTATGGATACTTTAAAAGCTACCTATCCTGCAGACAGCCTTAAGCTAAAAAGACCCCCAAAACCTGAAGGGGCTGCGAAATAAGGTTTTTATTTATGAAAATTCATAATGCAAATTATTTAATTTCTAGCCCTAGCTTTGATCAATGCCCTGCATTAAAAGCACCCGAATACGCTTTTATTGGTAGAAGTAATGTAGGAAAATCCTCTATGATTAATGCTATTTGTTTACAAAAAAATTTAGCTAAAACTTCAGCTACACCTGGAAAAACACAACTTATTAATCATTTTGAAATTGAAAGCAGTAGCGGCCAGCATAGTAAAAAAGATAAATGGTATATTGTTGACTTACCGGGTTATGGATTTGCTAAAGTAGCACAAAGTAGCAGAAGAAGATGGGAACAAATGATTGAAAACTATTTAAGAAAAAGAGAAAATTTAAACCATGTTTTTGTTTTAATTGACAGCAGACACTCACCTCAAAAAATTGATATTGCATTCATAGAACAATTATTCAAATGGGAAATTCCCTATACCATTATATTTACCAAATCAGACAAAGAAAAACCTACAGTTGTTTCAAATAATGTCAAAGCTTTTTTTGAAACGCTACATAAATCATTACCCTTTTTACCGCAAGGCATTGTAACAAGTGCAGAAAAAAGAAATGGCATAGATGAAGTACTTTCTTGTATTGAAAAATACAATATACTCGACCAAGAGGGATATCACTAACTTTTGAAATTATTCATTAATTCACAGCTTTATCTGCACAGCAGCTACTTGCAAATGCTTCAGGCTTAGCCTTAAAAGCAAAACCCATTCCTAATATATAACCCATTGCCTCTTTTAAAGCATCATTACTTTTAAATTGTGGGTTGGTATTTATATCGGCATGTACTTCCATTTCAATATTATGTTCAATAAACAAATCACACAAATCATAGGCAATTTCAATACTTTTAGCCACTTCCATTAACATTCTTTCTTTCAGATGATACTTTTGTGTTGTTTTATCGTTATGAATATACATGAACCCTCCATTGTTTTCTCTTAAAAAAACTATGACAGTAGCAAATTCAGTAATATTTGCTTTTACTTGACTATCGGTGCCAATACATACTTTTAATTTTGTTTTCTTTTCTGACTCTGCAAGAATTGCTTGTTTCACAGCTTCCTTAATAGGTAGTACAATTTTTTCTCCATTAAATTTTCTCCATAACATAGTATTCATATTATAAAGTGATTAAAATTAGCTGAGCATTAACTACTCTAATCTAGCATAATCAATGTAAAACCTGGTAGTTAGTCATAAAAGTTTTTTCAACAAGAGGTGGATAATTCTACCTTTTGACTAAAAGCCATCGATATTTATTACCTTTGGCCACTTGAAAATGATAAAGAAGTATGAAAATTTTATTTCAATATATAAAACCGTTTAGAGGTCTCGTTTTTTTAGCTTTTATTTTAGCAGGCATTAATCAAACTTTTTCTTTATTCGACCCCATGATTTTTGGAAAACTCATAGATGAATTTGCCAAAAATCCTTTTGCAAATACTGCAGGACTTCACCGATCACAGTCCGAATTTTTATGGGGCGTGAGTAATATGCTCCTATTGTTAGTGGGCACTGCAATGGTAAGCCGAATTGCAAAGGCTTTTCAAGACTATACCGTTAATGTCATAATACAAAAATTTGGCGCGGCTTTATTTACTGATGGATTAAAGCATTCTATGCAACTTCCTTATCAAGCTTTTGAAGATCAGAGAAGTGGAGAAACGCTTTCTATTTTAACCAAGGCTAGAGCCGATTGTGAAAAATTTATCAACTATGTAGTGAATGTATTATTTGGCATTATTGTAAGTGTCATTTTTGTAACTATTTATGCTACGCGATTACATTGGTCCATTATTCCAATTTACATGGGAGGCGCTACACTCATAGCCTATGTCACCAATTTGTTAAGTAAAAAAATTAAGGTGATTCAAAAAACAATAGTGAAAGAAACAACTTCTTTAGCAGGAACCACCACCGAAAGTTTACGTAATATTGAACTTATTAAAAGCTTGGGCCTAACAACACAGGAAATTCAGAGACTAAATAACAACACATATAAAATATTAGCACTTGAATTAAAAAAAGTAAAAAATGTACGCTCCCTGAGTTTTATACAAGGAACCATGGTAAACTTTTTAAGACAAGTCATCACTTTCACCTTAATGTGGTTAATTTTTAAAGAAATTTTAAGTGTAGGACAATTAATTTCTTTACAGTTTTATAGCTTTTTTATTTTTGGCCCCTTACAAGAAATTGGGAGTATTATATTAAGTTACAGAGAAACAGAAGCTTCTTTAAACAATTTTGATACTTTAATGAAAAAGCCAATTGATACCATCCCATCAAATCCTACTGCTATTGGCCAAATTCAACATTTAGCATTCCAAGAAGTAGGTTTTCAACACCAAACAGCAAACTTTAAAGCAATAGATAAAATAAGTTTTGAGGCAAAAAAAGGCGAAACAATTGCATTTGTAGGACCTTCAGGCGCAGGGAAAAGTACATTGGTTAAATTATTAGTGGGATTATACCAAGCTCAGGAAGGACAAATATTGGTTAACAATGTAAATTCAACTAATATTGATATGACCCAACTTCGCAATCAAATTAGTTTTGTGACACAAGACACACAACTCTTTGCAGGTACCATTAAAGAAAATCTAGCTTTTGTGGCGCCTTCTGCTACTGAGCAAGAAATGCTGATGGCACTTACTAAGGCAAGTTGTACTAATATATTAGATAAAGGAGGTAATGGCCTATCCACACTTATTGGAGAAGGTGGATTAAAATTAAGTGGAGGAGAGAAACAAAGATTGTCGATAGCCAGAGCCTTACTAAGACATCCACACTTATTAATTTTTGATGAAGCTACCTCTTCTTTAGATAGTATTACTGAAGAATCTATTACTGACACTATTAAAGAACTCTCTACCGAAAGAGATCAAATCACCATTATGATTGCACACAGGCTTTCTACCATCATCCATGCTAATAGAATTTATGTTTTGGAAAAAGGTCAAGTAATTGAAAAGGGCACTCACGAGTCCTTGATCAATGAAAAAGGATTATACTATGCCATGTGGCGACAACAAATTGGAGAAAGAAGAATTTCTAATTAAAGAAAATGATGGCTAGTCTTTATCAAATTTCTTTCTTAGATATTCCAATACAGAAGGATCTTCCAAGCCTTCCATATCACTCAACTCTAATTCTATGGCTTTAGTGCTTAAACGAATTTCAATAAGAGACAAGAATATTGAAATAGAAAAAGTAATTAAACTGATGCCAAAAATAAATTTTGCTAAAAACTGATATTCAATAAAAATTAAAAACATACATAAAATTGAAAGCAATAGTGTAGCCACACCATAGGTTTGCATTCTTTGTATAAGTTTAATTCTATATTTTAAGTTTTTAATTTGGCCAAATATTATATGACGTTGCTCCTGTTGATGGTATTTGTCATGTAGAACCCTTACCCTATTAGATAGTGCTAAAAAACGATTGGTATAGGCAAGCATTATTAAGCTAATGGCCGGAAATAATAGTGCAGGTATATTGACAGATAATTCCATGACACAAAAATATAAAGTATTTTTGTGAAGACAGCAGTTAAAATGGAAAAAGAACAATTTAAGTTAGTTCAATCAAGTATTCCACAGGAACCTGGTATCTATCAATATTTTGATGGAAAAGGGATTTTATTGTATGTAGGTAAAGCCAAAAATTTGAGAAAAAGGGTAAGTTCTTATTTCTTTGGTACACAGGAAAATCAAAAAACTATTGAATTAGTTGATAAAATTAAAGACATACAGTTTACTATTGTCGACTCAGAACATGATGCTTTCATATTGGAGAATGAGCTCATAAAAAATTATCAACCAAAGTATAATATCAATTTAAAAGATGATAAAACCTACCCATATATTGTTATAAAAAATGAATCCTTCCCAAGAGTGTTTTTAACAAGAAGAAAAATTAAAGATGGGTCAACCTATATAGGCCCATTTACACATGTATTAGCAGTAAGAGAACTTATACAACATATAAAAAAAACAATTCCTTTGAGAACTTGTACGCTTCCTCTAACTAAAAAAAATATTGAATTAAAAAAATTTAAGGTTTGCTTGGAATACCATTTAGGAAATTGCTTAGGCCCCTGTCAAAATTTTCAATCTGAAAGTTCATACAATGATTCTATCGATCAAGTGCGTCATTTATTAAAAGGAAATATTCAACCCGTCATTCATCATTTGCAGACACAAATGAATGAAGAAGCCAAAAACTTACAATTTGAAAAAGCCAATATAACTAAAAGAAAAATAGAAGAACTTGAAACCTATCAAACCAAATCGGTAGTGTATACCAAACACCAACATCCCATTGATATATTTAGTATTGCTCATCAAGAAGATCAGGCTTATGTAAGTTATTTAATGGTACAAGAAGGTAGAATTATTCAAACACATATGTTACCCTTGTCTGTACCACTTGATCAAAATAAAGAAACCATTCTTGCTTTTGCTATACATTATTTCAGAAATAATTTAGGCTCTGAAGCAAAAGAAATCATTATTCCTTTTGCTATAGAAGATAAGCTACCTGGAATAAAATATACTATTCCTTTACAAGGTGATAAAGAACAACTTTTAGCGCTTTCTCAAAAAAATGCCAACTACGCATTAAAAGATTGGGAATATAAACAGAAACTTGTTCAGGTAGGCTCCCCCTTTGATAATACTGTACTTCAAGAACTTCAAAATGAGTTAAATTTAAATACACTACCCTCGCATATTGAGTGTTTTGACAATTCAAATATTCAAGGAGCTTTCCCCGTATCTGCCATGGTTTGTTTTAAAAACGGACAACCTAGCAAATCGGACTATCGAAAATTTAATATCAAGACTGTAGTGGGTATTAATGACTTTGCAAGTATGAAAGAATCAGTGTATAGAAGATATAAATCTGTTATAGAAAAAAAGCAATCACTTCCTCAACTTATTATCATAGATGGCGGAAAAGGACAATTAAATGCAGCTCTTGAAGCATTGACAGAACTGGATATACAGCAGAAAGTAACTACTGTAGGATTAGCAAAAAATTTAGAAGAAATTTTCTTTGCTAAAGACAAAGATTCTTTAAAATTAAACTGGCAATCAGAAGCACATCGTTTAATAAGATCAATAAGAGATGAAGTACACCGATTTGGAATTCAGTTTCATAGAAATAAAAGATCTAAAGGCGCACTTGAAAATAGTTTAGATCATATTGAGGGTATTGGCCCTAAAACCAAAGATTTGTTATTGATTTATTTTAAATCAGTTAAAAAAATAAAAGAAGCAAAGCTGGAATTACTCACAGAAATCATTGGACCCAATAAGGCAAAGATTTTAAAAGCTGCTTTTGAAAAATAAAGAAAATTAAATAAAGCTTAATATACCCACCTATCTTGCTCGTAATCAAAAATTCTTTGTCTAATCTTCTCTCCTTCTAACAAACGCTTATTAGGATCTTTGAACAAAGCGTTTAGCATTTTATCATTATAATTATCCAATGTAGATTTTACGATATATCCATTGAAATATCTACTTTCAAATAATTCTTCCCAAGTAATTCTATTTGATATATTCTTGGGGTTATACACATGATTTTTTGCAAGTGTAGGTCTTAATTCAGGATAATAAATCCAAAACAAAGTACGCTTAATGGGCTTATTATTAATAATGATAGTTGCTACCGGAGCAATTCCAATAATTCTACAATACATTCTGCTCGTTTTATTGTCAAAAATGAACTGTTCCTTTAATCGGAAAGTATAAATTGAGTCGGGATTAGGAGCTAATTTGGTATTGTAAATAATACTAGTATCAAATACATTAGGATTATTAATATTTTGAACAAGTTGAGTATCTAAACTTCCTTTAAGCATCGAATTAACATCATCAATGTTCAGAGGCTTTGTAAAACGATCGTCTCCCCCTTCCGCTGAGAAAGGAACCACCCCATCATTCTCAATGGCTCTCAATAAAAGGGCGAAAAAACGCTGATCCCCAGAATCATCATATGCTTGATAAATAAAAGGTCTATTAATTTTTTCTCTGCCATCAATTTCTTCCCATACAAACTCACTAAATAAGGCATCCTCTTCTCTTAATTTCTCATAAGCCAAGGGTGTTCTTTGTTGTACTGCTTTTCTTGTTGTGTTATCATTAAAAAAACCATAATTAGGCCTTAAACTTCTTTTATTATTTGCATTGAATCCACCAACCATGGTGGTATCAATTGTTTTAGTAGATTTTATATTTGTATCAATGATAGCTTTTACAGAAGAATTAGATGAGTTCGTTGAACTTGTAGTAAGTTCTGTAGTTTTAGTAGATACTGAATCTTTAGTAGGCGCTATTTTTTTCTTATAATTAAATTGAGCATGAGATTGACTCACTTCAAAAAAAGTTATTACTAATAAAAAGCTATGTAATATTAATTTTTTCATATTGGATATTTTTCTACTTTTCATTTAATAATGAAGAAATTTTTTGGACTATATTATTGTAAAATAAAAGTAATTGTCTGGTCTAATTTTCTAGTACCGCCTCCTGGTTCTGTCACTTTAATTTCACCAATGGTTACTGTTGTTCCTGGTTGACATCTTCTAATTAAGGACTGAGCACCATTTGCAAATGCAGCACCATTCACTTCTGCAACTTCAGGCTCATCAAAACCTTTACCAGTGCAAATTACAATGAATGAAACTACATTGAATTTAATACCATCAAACACAAAATCTCTTAAATCGGCAATGACACCTTGTTGTACTCTAAATTTAGTAGCTGTCATATTACCTCCCGCACTACCACCCACAATAGCAATGGGATCTGGAACACGCTTAACAGGTACAGAAATTTTCTGTGAAGATTTGCCATCTGTAACATTCACTAAGACATTACCAAGTTGTGTACATTTTACTATATATTGTCCAGCAGCAGCTTTAGTAACACTGGCACCTGCGCCTTCTACTGAAACATTAATTTTTTCAGCTCCACCCCCACCTGTGATACTTAAAGGATTATCAAGTCCCTTGTAAAACACTCTTGTCTTATCTGTGGAAACGACCAGTCCAGTAGGTGTACCTACAGTATATTTAACATCTTTTTCTACAATAGCCGTTTCTCCATTTGGTTTTAAAAATGAGATTCTTACTTTTTTTGAATTGGCGCCTGGAGCACCTGCGGTGGTTTTATAAATAGCTGAACCATCGGGCAAAATTGGAACACTTACTCCATCTATAGAAATGGATGGTTTAGCAGCACTACTAAAAGCACCCACTCCAGCCGTTATGACCAATTCTTCCCCTTGCATTAAATACTGAGAATTAGAAGCAGCAAAAGCATTGAATTGATCATAGATTAATTCAACCTCACCAATTTCCTTATGACAATACTCAACCACTTGTGCCTCACTATTACGAATATCATTTTGAAATTTGGTTAAAATAGTAATTGCAGCCACACTAGGCGTCATATGAAAATAAGCATATGCCCAATCATTTTTACCAGCAATACTAGTAGTAGAAGGGATAGATAAATCTAAAGGTAAATTTGGAATTACTTCTTTAGCAATTGCTGGATCAATAGCTGTTAAATCGGCTTTAAATTGTACTAATTTGTTATAGAGCTCTTTACCTTTTGTTTCACTATTTTTATTATTCAAGAATAATCTTGAAGTAGCATCCAAATCGTCTTCTTTATAAACTTCTTTTCCATCTTTTACTTTCAAACCCGATTCTAATTTTAAGTCATGTTTTAAAGATTCTATATAAGTATACATAGCGTCTGCAAAAGCATGTGCTTTTTCAGCTTTGGGTGCCCAAATTGCTGCTTTTTCAGCAGTTTTTGGATCAGACATTTTTGCCTTCAAAGATTTATATATGTCTGCATTCTTTCTTTCGATAACGTTACTAGCATTACCTAAACTTTGCTCGATTGTTTTAAAAGCGTTGAGAATTTCACTAGATACATTTAATGCCAATAATGCAGTTAACACTATATACATAATGTTGATCATCTTCTGCCTCGGTTCCTTAGGTAATGACATCTATACTAAATTTTAATAAATTGAAAATTTTGAATGATTGGATTAACGTCCTTGCATAGCAGTAAGCATGTTGCTATATACTTTATTTAATTGAGTAAGATTATCTGCTAATAAAGCAATTTGTTCTTTGGCTCTTATGGCATCTTGAGCAGAACTTGACATAGCATTTGAAGCTTCAGTAAGTTTAGCATAATAAGCATTCATAGCTTCCATACTTTTACTCATTATTACAAACTGATCATTTATGTTTTTAACTCCTTCAGTAGTTAAAGCAAAACTTCCCAAATTAGCAGATACCGCTCCCGCTGAATCCTTAATAGAAACCAAAGTAGTTGACGCCTCTTTGATATTATTTGTAAAATCTTTACTTGCCTTTGACATATCTGCTAAATCTCCCAAATACATAGCAGTGTCATTTAAGCGTTGAAAACTATTGCTTAACTTTTCAAAAGCGGCTCCATCTAATTTAGCTGCTTCTAAATGTGCCATCACTGAGTCTACTGCACCCGCTTGTGGAGCATGAGTAGCATCACCTACTTCTGGGGGTGGTAAAAAAGCATAAATGGTAAATATGGCGGCTTCTGTAACGAAACCAGTAATTAATGCATAATCGGCCCAAGAAAGATGTATAATTTTTGCTAAAGTGGCAATGATTACAACAGCTGCTCCCAAAGAGAAAACAACGTTGATAATTTTATTTGTTCTTGGAGAAATTGAATTTGACATTTGAAATATTTAAATTTTTATTTGTTACAATTACAGTAAAATGAAATTAATTAACTCTAGGAGCCATTGACAACACACATCTAAATCCAATATAAGATTTAGCGGTATCTTGGTATTCATAATTTCTAGTGCTTACTTGGCAGTTATACGCAATATCTTTCCATGAGCCTCCTCTTATAACTTTTCTTTTCATAGAAATAGGGTCATCCTCTTTAGCATTATATTGAATATCTGGACTAAAGTCTCCTAAAAAATTATTACTACCCTCATAATATACAGAACTTGTCCACTCAGCCACATTGCCTGCCATATCAAATAATTTATAACCATTTTCTGTGAATGATTGCACTTTAGTAGTGTATATGTTATCATTCTTAGCATCACCTCCAAAATAATCTCCTCTTCCTGGTTTGAAATTAGCTAATAACCTTCCTTCTTTGGTTTTGGTATAAGGAGACCCCCAAGGATACATGGCATTCGTTTTAGAATTACCTCTTGCCGCATACTCCCATTCAGCTTCAGTAGGCAAACGGTAAATGCCATCAATTTTTTCTTCTTTCTTATTTCCTTTATTTAAATAAAAATTACTATTGTTGGTTCTCCAATGACAAAAGGCCACTGCTTGTTTCCAAGTAACACCTACCACAGGATATTCATTGTAAGAAGGATGAGAAAAATATAAACGAGTAAATGGCTCATTATAGGAATAAGAAAAATCTCTCATCCATACCAATGTATCAGGATAAACTGGTTCGGTTTGAGAAACCAAAAAATTACTCAATGGTTGTTCCAGTCCTTTGGAAGCTCTGGCTGCAGCTCTTAAATCGACATAAGCATACCTGTAAATTAATTTAGTAGGATCTATTTCAATTTTACCTTGAATACGATTATCAGGGCTTAATAAAAGTTCATTTAATTTTTCAATAACCGCCTTGCTGTTGGGATTAATTCTTAAAGCTCTATTCCAATCTACTTTTATTGTATCTTCTGTTTGATTCACCCCTCCTCCAAATACTGCTAAATATTTTAAAGAATCAGACACATACTTTACAAATTTGCGGTATTGTTGATTCGTTACTTCAGTTCGATCCATCCAAAAACTTTGTATAGAAACTAATTTTTTTCTATTGATCATAGACATATCTATTTGCTCATCACTGGGCCCCATATAAAAAGAACCGCTTGGGATTAAAACCATATTTGGATCGGAACGAAACTTATTAGGCTTGAATGATAATATGCCAATAGAACTTAAAACAATAGTAAGTAAGACTAAGGGTAGTTTAAAAGAAAATTTCTTCAATCTTGTAATCATAATTTATATTTTCCGGTGGTTTCCCGTAGAACGAATATTTTTTATTAAAATTTTAATTTAATATAGAAAAATTAGTTCTAAATTTCGACAGAAAGCATTGATTCTCACTGCAAAAATGGGTAATGCAAATTAAAACATTTGTTGTTAGATTTTTGCTAAAAAATCATTAAGAGTTGATACAGGAGGATAACATGTTTTATTCTTACATATAAAATATTGATTTTCAATATTTTGTATTGTAGAACTCAGGGGAATCATAGAGGAATTTCGAGGTAAAAATAAAAGCATTCTATGTGGCAAAAACTTAAATAGTAAGGGATCTATGTTATTTCTCACTAGTGGGCCCACCGCTACCAAGGACAAATAACCTTCTGTCATGATACCTAAAATTTTTGCCCAATTACTATAAGCAGTGGGATATTGTAAAATTAATGTATGCATTGATTTTATCATTTTTTCAGATTGTAATAACCAATCCTGCTTTTCAAGCAAGGTTCCTAGGTAATACAAACAGGCACAAATCATAGAATTGCCACTTGGCTGTGCGCCATCGTAATTTTCTATTTTTCTAACTAGGATATCTTTTTGATAAACGGGAGTATAATAAAAAAATGTTTCATCTTCCGCTATAAAATTTTCTTGAACATATTGCATCCATTTTACTGCTTTCTCAATATAGACAACTTCACCTGTGATTTCTTGCAAATGAATATAAGCTTGTATTAAACTTGCATAGTCATCTAAAAAAGCAAATGATTTATTATGTCCGATGGTATGTGTATGATAAAAATAATTTTCTTCTATGTTTAACATATTTTGTTCTATCCAATACATGGTATCCATTGCCTTTTGCTTATAAGTAACATTACCCAAAGCTTCATAAGCTTTACAAAGTCCTGAAATCATTAAATTATTCCAAGCTAAAATAATTTTATAATCCAAAGCAGGCCTAGTTCTATTTGCTCTTACCTGCAAGAGCGCCTGTCTTGCCTTTTCAAATTCATCATGCATACCCTCTTCCATTTTTTCTTGAGTCCATAAAATATTGGTATGCTCCCAATTACCTAGTTCTGTTATTTGATAATAGTTACAAAAATGCTCAAAAATAGAAGGTGCTACAATACTTTTAATTTCTTCATAAGTCCAAGTATAAAATTTACCTTCCACTGCTTCACTATCGGCGTCTAAAGCTGCATAGAAGCCACCTTGAAGATGACTTAATTCAGTTTCTAAAAAATGTATGGTTTGTTCGATTACTTTTTTATAAGCTGGTTTTTGAGTAATCTGATACGCTTCTGCAATTACTGTTATCATTAAAGCATTATCATAAAGCATTTTTTCAAAATGAGGCACCTGCCACTGTGCATCAGTACTATATCTTGCAAAGCCTCCTGCTAAATGATCGTAAATACCTCCTTGAATCATTTTATCAATAGTGCGAATGGCATGCACTAATGACGCTTCATGATTATTAAAAAAATAATTTCTAAATAACATTTGTAGCACAAAGGTTTGAGGAAATTTAGGTGCACTTCCAAAACCTCCCCACTGCGTATCTGCTTGTTGTAAAATACGTTGTGCCAATAAAGCAACTTCTTCTTTGGTCACTAAATGGTCGCCTATAGAATTTTCAGTAGTCGTTGGTGTAGGTATAATAATATTTCTCACCAAATGCTGTGTAAGAGCATTGGCTTGTTCTTCTAATTTTTCAAAATTATTATCAAAAGCATTTTTAACTCCTATCAAAACATCCATCCAAGAAGCTCTCTGTGGCATACCCTTTGGAGGAAAATAAGTACCTCCATAAAAAGGTTTCGCATTGGGTAATAAAAAAATATTTAAAGGCCAACCGCCAGCACCAGTCATGGCTTGTAAAGCGTCCATGTAAATATGATCAATATCCGGTCTTTCTTCTCTATCTACTTTTATACAAATAAAATGAGCATTCATGAATTGGGCTACCTGCTCATCTTCAAAGCTTTCTCTTTCCATCACATGACACCAATGACAGGCGGCATAACCAATACTTAATAATATAGGCTTATTTTGATTTTTTGCAAGTGCTAAGGTAGTTTCAGACCAAGGCTCCCAGAGTACTGGGTTGTAAGCATGTTGCAGTAAATAAGGGCTAGTCTCGTGTACAAGATTATTGCTGCGTTTATTTTCTGCATTCATGGGAATGCAATTTATTTATTTCTTTTTAGTATTCGAAGAAAGATATTGTTCTAAACCAGCAATCATACTCGGGGTTTGTGGACTGGGTACTCTAATATGTAATTGAAGCCCTGCCTCTTCTACAGCTTTACAAGTACTAGAACCAAAGGCGCCAATTACCGTTCCATTTTGTTTGAAATGGGGCATATTTTGAAATAAACTTTTCAAGCCGCTGGGAGTAAATAAACAGATAACATCAAAACTGTGTTCATTAAAAACCTTTTTAATATCACTAAATTCAGTTCTATACATATATCCAAGGTCGAACTTACATTCATGATCTTTTAACCAATTTACAATTTCATTGTCTTGCTGATTTTCGCTACAAACATATAAGAAGTTTTCATTACTCTTATGTTTATTTAACACATCAAATAGCTTTTTGTTAGATCCATCTGCACCAAAGAAAACTTTACGCTTTCGATACATGATAAATTTCTGCAAATAAAGGGCCACCGATTCCGTGATACAGAAATATTTTGTATCCTGGTTAATATTCACTTTTAATTCGTCGCAGGTTCTAAAAAAATGATCTATTGCATTTTTACTTGTAAACACTACAGCGGTGAAAGCCGCAATATCTAATTTAAATTTTCTAAATTCCTTAGAAGGTATGGGCACTAATTGAATCAAGGGATGAAAATGAAGCGATACTTTATGCTTTTTTTCTAAATCAAAATAAGGAGATTTTTCACTTTCTGGACGTGCCTGTGAAATCAAAATTTTTTTAATGGACTTCGCAGGTACTACCTTTTTTTCTACACTCATTTCTATGCCATTTATATAATTCAGCAATTAATAGGTTCCACCAAAATATTGCACCACTAATTTATATAAAATCAAAATGGGTAATATTTCGAAGGCACAAAGGTAAAGAAAAAAATGAAAGGATGATATATGCAATTTGTTTCTTACAGAAGTAAGAGAGAATAAATATCTATATAGGAAAAGTAGCACAGATAGCCCTGCCGCCCCTGCAATTGCCCAAGGAAAGTAAATAGGTTTGGCAAATGCCAAAATTAGAATAAAGGGTATGAGAAACACTCCTAAGACTTTGTTAATCAAAAAAACTACAAAAATATAAGTCTTTACTAATTCCTTCGTACTAAAAATAAGGCCTGCCAATTCCAGAGAAATATATTTACCTACATACAAACAAGTAAAAAATAAACATATATAAAAATAGACTAACCAAAAAGAAATGGGCAATAAATGGCGACTATGAATAAGCAATGTTACCATCAATGAAAAACTAAGAATAAAACAAAGATTTAATAATAAAGAAGCAAAACTACTATTCAATAATTGCTCTCTATTTTGTATCATGCGCATAGATGATTGACTAAATTGACTAAATAATTTCTGAAAATATTGTGGATACATGTTATGCACAAATCCATAGATAAGAATAATACCCACTATTAAATAAAATAACGCATCTTTATCTGCTACTGCATAACGTTGTTCAATTTTATAGATAATTTGAGTACCCCTATTAGTCAATAAATTTTGATCGTATAATTTAAAAGCATTCTTTTTATTACTATAATATTCTTTGTATGATTTTAAATAATTAAGAGTGCTATCGGCTTTCAAATCTAATTGCTCTTGCATAAACCAAGCATCGGCTTTTTGATAAGTGCGGGGTAATGCTACAATATACTGAATGCGTAGGGTATCTTTTTTAACACTAGAATCTTGTTGTATTTGAGAAGAATCTACCAAAGAAAAAGTAGCAGGTCTTTGAGCCGAAGCAAAAAGAAAAAACAAAGATCCAAGAAGAAAAAATGCTTTTTTAAAAGTCAAAATCATTTACTGCAAAAATAAGGCACCTGGTGCATAATTAATAACTTATGGCTAGCTTTGTTGTCTAAGCATACTTATGGCCGGTATTTACATTCATATTCCTTTTTGCAAAAAAGCTTGTCATTATTGTAATTTCCATTTTTCTACCCAAACAGAATATATACCTGCATTTACTCAGTCACTATTGGATGAAATAGAACTTCAAAAATACTACTTACAAGAACCTATTGAAACGCTATATTTCGGGGGAGGCACCCCTTCTTTGTTAAGTATAAATGAGTTAAAATTAATAGTTCAAAGTATAAAAAAGCATTTCAAATTAAACCATGAGATTGAATTTACATTAGAAGTAAATCCCGACGATGTAACTGAAACTATGGCTGAATCCTGGCTAGCAGTGGGAGTGAATAGGCTAAGTATGGGCATTCAAAGTTTTCAAGCCCATGCATTGGAATGGATGAATAGAGTACATAGCTTGCAGCAAGCTCATCAAGCCATTCAAATTGTAAAAAAAGTTGGATTTAAAAATATAAGCGCCGATCTTATCTATGGCACTCCACACGTAAGTGATGATGAATTAAAAGCAGATATTGATCAACTGCTAGATAATAATATTAATCATATTTCTTGTTATGCATTAACCGTGGAAGAAAAAACAGCTCTTTTTTCAATGATTGAAAAAAATAAAATAGATGCTATAGATATCCCACAGCAGGCGAGACAATTTGATATTGTTGTCAATAAACTAGAAGCAGCAGGTTTTGAGCATTATGAAATTTCTAATTTCGCCATGCCAGGCTTTAGAAGTAAGCACAATAGTAATTATTGGAATCAAATTCCTTATCTAGGCTTAGGCCCCTCCGCACATTCATATAACAGACAGCAAAGACAATGGAATATTGCCAATAATCAGCTCTATATACAATCTATAAAAAATAGGGTGGTTCCTTTTGAAATTGAAAATCTTACCCTTGCTCAACAATTCAATGAATATATGATGATATCACTTAGAAAAAGCGAAGGCTTTTCTATGTCTTATATCAAAAACTTTTTTGGAGAAACCTTCTGGGAACACTGTCAACCACTTATAAAAAAATTTGAAAAGCTAAACTATATAAAAGCCACGCAAGATGGTTTTACACTTCAAAAAGAGGCTAAATTTTTAGCTGATGGGATAGCCTGTGATTTTTTTTGGATGGAGGGATAATGCTAAAAAACTAAACAAAAAAATTCTTAGATCAAAATACTTTCTAAATGTTTGAAGGTGCTTGAAGGATCCTGCCCTTCCCATAATATTTGATATATAGCTTTGATAATAGGTAAATTCAATTGAAGCGATTCATTGATGATCATAATACATTTACTGGCATTATACCCCTCCGCTACCATATTAAGTTCTAATTCTGCAGCTTTAACTGTGTAACCCTTACCAATCATATTGCCAAAAGTTCTGTTTCTACTATGCAAAGAATAACAAGTCACCAGTAGGTCTCCTAAGTAGACAGAACTTGTATGAATTATATTTTTTTCTGTTTCGTATTTTGTTTGCTGTATAGCAGATAATAAACAATCCATTTCTTGAGCTGCATTCGCAATAAATACACTTAAAAAATTATCTCCGTATTCTAAACCATGTGCAATACCTGCACCTAGGGCGTATATATTTTTGGCCACTCCCGCATATTGTACACCCCAAACATCCTTATTAATTCTTGTATTAATGTATTCGGTTTTAAAATAAGAAGCTATTTGCTCTGTATCTTCGGCATTGACTCCTGAAAAAGTTAAATAGGAAAGTTGTTCTGCTGCTACTTCTTCTGCATGACTCGGACCCAATAAGGTGAAGTATTGATCTAATGAAAAATCAAATTGTTTTTCTAAATATTGATTTAGCAGTAAGTTATGATGAGGTAATACTCCTTTTACGGCAGACACAATTTTTTTATTTTTAAAGGCACTTACCTCTAGCCCTTCTAACGCTGCCACCACATGTATCGAAGGAACGGCAATTATAATTATGTCTGATGCTGCTACTAAATTATTTACACTAGTAGTAAAATGAATAGTAGAAACATTGAAATAAGTATTTCTAAGGTAATGTGGATTATGATGTCTTTTTATAAAGTATTCAATATTGGAAGACTGACGTACCCACCAATTCATAGAATACCCATTATCTGCTACTATTTTTGCAATTGCCGTAGCCCAACTACCACTCCCTATTATACCAATACGACTCTTTTCCATAACACAAACATACAAAACAAATAAAAAAGGGGCACTATTTAAAATAGTACCCCTTTTTGGACTTTTTTAATACTTATTTCTTTTCCTCAAAGAGCTTTTCTTTACTCACCACTTTTACTTGAGACCCCTCTTTTAAGATTTTACTTACAATACTATAAGGACCCGTAATAACCTCATCCCCCACTTTCAATCCAGTTACTTCAATGTAATTAAGATCTTGAATATCTGTTTTCACTTTCACCATTTTTACTTTATTATCTTTTTCTAAAACAAATACTACTTCTGATAAATCTTCATCTTTTGCTGTTTTTTCTGGCGCTTTATCGTCGTTTTTTACGGCACCCACTTTTGTATCTTTACCCATGCCATCTTTATCTCTCGTAGTAACTGCATTTAATGGCACAGCCACTACATTTGTTTTTGATTTAGTTTGAATATCTGCACTAGCCGTCATACCAGGTCTAAAAGGAAAAATATTATTATCCTTTACTAAATCGGCATAGCTTTCAGTTAGTAATCTAATATGTACTTTATAATTTGCTACTTCTGCAGTAGAGGTAGTGGTATTGGTGGTAGATGTAATTGGATTGGCTATTTTATATACAATTCCTTTAAATTTTCTATTGTTATAGGCATCCACTTCAACTAATGCAGTATCACCCAATTTCACTTTAGTAATATCATTTTCTCCTACATCTACTCTCACTTCAATACTTTTCATATCGGCTACTCGCATCATTTCTGTACCCGTCATTTGAGCCGTTCCAACAACACGTTCTCCTTTTTTCACATTCATCAAACTAATAATGCCATCCATGGGACAGGTAATGATAGTTCGAGCTAAATCTTTTTCTGCTCTTGCTAACTGTGCTTTCACACCTTGAATTTGAGCTTCTCCACTTCTAATAGATTCTTTTGCAGAATTATAAGAAGATTCAGCAGAACGAAAAGCTTGTTCGGTTTGTTCGTATTCAGCTCTCGAAACAATTTTATCAGCTAATAATTTCTTATAACGTTCGTTGGTAGCTTTACTATTTTCATAAGCCGTTTTTAAACCACTTAAGGCTGCTTTCACGTTCTCATATTGCGCCTTGACTTGGTTTACATTGGCAGTAACTTGGTCTCTTTGTGAAGAATAAATATCGGCATAAATTTTAGCGAGCACTTGACCTTTCGTTACTTTATCTCCTTCTTCCACAAACAGATTTACAATCTCTCCTGAAATATCGGGACTAACTTTTACCTCTACTTCTGGATATACTTTACCACTCGCATTAACCGATTCAGTAATAGTTCTTAATTGTACTTTTTCTGAAGTCACTTCAATACCATCTACTTTTCCAATAACGCCAGCTTTTTTTAACCCTATTAATAGAGCAATAAGAGCTATCACTCCAAAGCTTATCCAAATTAATTTCTTATTCATTGTTTTTATTTTTACTTCTTATAATGTTAATGCTTCTCCCTTATAAAATTCTAATAATTTGATTCTAAAAACATACTCATATTGAGCTGTTTTATAATTTACCTTTGCTTTTAAATAATTGTTTTGATTATTTAATAATTCAATGGTTCCTAATAGCCCCAATTCATATCTTTTAGTTGCAAATTGATACGTTTTTTCTGCTGCTGTCAATGCTTTTTGAGTAGCATTTAATTTGTTAAAAGAGACAACTGCATTTGTATAAGCAGCATAAATATCTTGCTTTAGTTTACGCTGTGTATTTTCTTCTTGCAAAGTTACATTTTGTAAATTTAACTTGGATTGTTTGTAAGCAATTTTAGATTGATTACCATTAAATATGGGTATAGACATTTGCAATCCAACACTTTGACCAAAGTTATTATTCACTTGATTATTCCATCCATTCCAAATAGAACTCCAGTTACGTGTAGAAGTGATAGGTGTATAAACAGGTGATTGAACATAATATCTAGTATTGTTCATGTTTACAAAAGGGGTGGTGGCGTTTGGAGTAGTAAACCCATTCATCTCATAACTACTTATATAATTAAACTGATTGGAAAAATTAGAACTCAAGTTGTAGCCAAAACTAATTGTGGGATAAAAACTGGCTTTAGCCACTAAGGTATTTTTCTGAGCTGCCTTCACACGTAAAGATGCCGCTTTTACATTAGGCAAATTTTGAGAGGCAAAATTAAATACGTAATCGGGTTGTAAATCGGCAAAGGATTGTAATTTAATTTGATCAACAGGTTGCGCTACAATATCAAAACTTTGAGAAGCGTCCAAGTTTAAAAGTGCCATTAAATTTAATTTTCCTTGTTGCACATTTGCCATTGCACTAATATAACTACTACTATCATTCGCTAATTGTGTTTCTAATTCTAATAAATTTAATTCAGGCAATAAGCCTACTTCTACCCTTTTGGAGGTTGCCACAAATTGCTCTTTAGTTTGTTGAATTTGTATTTTAGCAATTTCAGACTGTTCAATGGCAGATAATATTTGTAAATAAAAAGTGGCTACATTCAAAGAAATATCATTGGCTATAGTTTGTTTATCAGTTTCACTGGCAAACCAACTTAAAGTACTAGCTTCTGCATTATTTTTCAATCTGCCTGCATTAAATAATTGCATACCGCCATTGACTCCAAAATTGTTGTATAAAAATTGAGTATTAGAAAAACCATTGGTAGTGGGATCAATGGAACGTCCTAATCTCAAACCCATTCCGGTAGAACCACTAATGGTGGGAAGTTGATTCGACTTAGCCAATGTAGCTTGAAGTTTAGCAATTCGAGCCTGAATATCTGCTTGTTGTACTGAAATATTATGCTGAATCGCATATTCCACACAAGATTTCAAATCCCATTTAGTGGGCTCTTGCGCCATTGAACTAATGGAACAGAAAAAAAGAATTATCGTTAAAAGGTGTTTCATGTATATTATTATTTGCTCTTTTTTGCTTAACAAAAATACTACATAAAGACCTAGTTTAGTAAATTTTAGACAGACGGAAAGGGGTTATGCTGAACAGCAATTAATAACGATAAAAGGTTGAATTCAACTCAAATCTCATTATTAAGAGTAATCTATGATGCCTGAGGGCTCTTTGGCTTATAATAAAAAACACTATATAAAATTAGCACAATACAAAGCAAAATAATAGCAGTTAAAGCAGAATAAGGCTTGTCTATTACTACAGCGCAAGCCACCAAAGCATAAGAGGAAACAAAAGTAATGCAAAAAATAGGTGTCCATTTTTTTAGCACTCCAGTAACTACTTCATCTCCTTGTTTTTTTCTTCTTAATAATAATAAAGTGGCGGCAGAGGTACTCATACCCATACAATCTAAAAAAATACTAAAACTAAGTACATCATCCACCCCCTTTCCAAAAAATGTTACTAAAATAGTTGTAATAGCAAATACTGTTAAACCAGGCACTAACGCTTCAGTGTTAGGATGTTTTTTTTGAAACAAAGCAGGAAGTACTTTATCCTCACTCATGGCAAACATAACTCTAGGATTGCTCATTAAAATAACATTCACATAAGCCAGCACACTTAATACCATTGCAAAATCAAAAACTTTAGCGCCAAATTTTCCAAACCAAGCTTCAAATAGTAGGGATCCAATAGCGTTAGCATTTTTCATTTGATCAAATCCAATCACCTTTACATAAGTATAATTTATTGCCAAATATAAAAATAAGACTACTAAAATACCCACCACAATTCCCCTCTGCATGGTGTTTGCCGATTTTACTTCAGAGCCAAAGTTGATTGTTTGCTGATATCCTCCGTAGGTAAAAAATACAGAAACCAAACTTACTAATAATAAAAGTGCTCCATTGGATCCATCATAATTGTAAATTTTTCCTTCATTGATGCCATGAGGTGGAACAGTGACTCCTTTGAACAAAGAAGAAATTAATAAAACAATTAATGATATTTTAACAACGGTTAAAATATTTTGTGTACGACTACTTGTTTTTAAACCTAATAAATTAACAATATAAAAAAGTCCTACAGAAATGGATGCCACCATGATATTAAAAAAAGTTCCAGAAGGCCTGCCAAATAATAAATCACTCACATAGTCTGCTCCAATTAAAGCCACCACAGCTAAAGAAGCAGCATTACTAATTAATATTAAAATATTAATGGTAAATCCCACACCTGGATGATAGCAATGAGCAAATACTTTATAATAGCCACCCATCACCGGAAGTCTTTGACCAATTTCTGCGTAAGTTAAAGCTCCAAAAAGTGCAATCAAGCCTCCTATCATCCAGGCGCTGAAAAAAATGAGGGGAGTTCCAGATTTAGCAGCAATTGTAGCAGGTGTCTTAAAAATACCCATGCCAATCACAAGACTTACTACTATCATAGTTAGACTAAAAAAACTTATACCCTGCTTTTCCTTCATATTACAACAATGAATTATAAATATAATAAAAATGGTTAAGTTTTCAACAAAGGGTTAATAATTAAAAACTTCCAGAGAACTATTAATGTTAAATTTGTGTTTGCATTAGGTTCATGAAAATGATTAATAGGGAATCCCGTTCAAATCGGGAGCTATTCCCGTAGCTGTAAGTTCTAAGAAAAAAAATGTTGGTGCTAATTATCCACTGAAGACATTTGGGAAGGATGCATCTATAAGAACAAGCCAGAAGACCTGCCTAATCTAAGAAAATCAACAGCTTTCGGGTAAAAAGCAGAGATTGTAAAAAATCAAGAGCATTAAAAAAGTAATTCAGATGCATTAAGAATGCAACTACTTTTTCTGTCTCTTAATTAATTATGTTTCTCTTTCTACAGAAAGCTCATTGTTCACTAAAAACTTAAAACAATGAGCCAAAAAATTATTATGCTCTTGGTGTGCATAATGGCCACCACCGCCCTCTTTAGTCAAAAAGACAGTTCTACAAAATGGAATAATGCCAACACTTTAGATGAAGTCATTGTGACTGCAAATAAAGTAGAACAAAAACAAAGTACTACTGGTAAAGTTGTTACTGTTATTAATGCCACTACGCTTCAAGCAAATGCAGGAAGAACGCTTGCTCAAATATTAAATGAGCAAGCAGGTTTATACTTGCCGGGAAGTTTAAGTAATGTTGGAACAGTTCCTAGCATTTATATGCGAGGGGCTTCTAGTGGTAGAACCTTGGTTTTAATAGATGGAATGCCTGTGGGTGATCCGTCTATGATTAGTAATGAATTTGATCTAAACCTGGTGCCCTTAAATTTAATTGAACGTGTTGAAATATTAAAAGGTGCCCAAAGTACATTGTATGGCTCCGATGCTATTGGAGGAGTCATAAACATTATTACTAAAAATAAGTCCATGCCAACTTTTTTCTCGGATATAAGTGTGGGGTCTTATGGTACTCAAAAAATAAATCTACAACACAGTAGCAGTATAGGCAAATTAAGTTATGCCTTAGGTGGTACCAATGAAAACGCTAATGGATTTTCTAGTGCCACCGATATCACTGGAAAAAATAATTTTGACAAGGACGGCTATCATAATAAAAATTGGTGGGCGAATGTCAATTATACTTTTAATCCATTTTGGAATGTGAAGTTATTTACCCACCAAACTAGCTATAATGCAGATATAGATTATGGCGCCTTTAAAGATGATAAAGATGAAAGATTTCATAATGCCACAAAATTGTCTGGACTAATTTTAAAATACAAAAAAGAAAAATCAACTTTCCAATTAAAATATCAATTGAGTACCCAAGACCGACAATATAAAAACGATAGCATTGACAAGACCTATATCATTTTTGAAGATAATCAGTATGCAGGAAAATCACATTTTGCAGATGCTTTTTATTCCAACACTTTTTTAAAAAATATACAATGGATTATAGGTAGCGATCTAAGATATGGATCCTACCATCAAAACTATATTTCATTGAGTAAGTACGGGCCTTATAATGACAATTTTAAAGACACTTTTCAATACCAAACTGCCTTGTATACTTCTGTACAAATTAAAGATGCATCTAATAAATGGTTAATTGAAATGGGAGGAAGAATGAATAATAACAACCGGTATGGAAGAAATCAAACCTTTACTATTAGCTCCTCTTATGCATTCAATACCCAATGGCGTTGGATGGCTAGTGCTTCCACTGGATTTAAAGTTCCATCATTATATCAATTAAGCTATAATGACCAATTAAAACCTGAAGAATCCTTTAATACAGAAATGGGCGTGGAATTTAAAAATAATCAGTTTTTTGCAAGAGCCGTTTATTATAATAGAATCATTAATAATGGTATAGATTATCATTATATTGATTATAATTTTTTCAATTATATACAACAAAAAGTGAATGGAATAGAATGGGAAATAAATGGACAGATCAATGCAAAAAATAAAATTTCATTGAACTATACACTCATGAATGGTCAAGAAACTAATCAAAACAGAGTCACTACCACAGATACCATTACTTATAATTATCTATTAAAGCGCCCCAAGCATACTGCATCAGTTCAATGGACATATATACTCCATCCCAAATTTGATGTTAGTATTGCAGCAAGGTACATCAGTAAACGATATGATGTAGGTGGCTACGCTACAGAAGATGTATTACTAAAAAGCTATACCCTACTAAATGCCCATGTACAATATAAATACAGCCAACATATTTTATTATATCTTGATGCTCAAAATTTGACTGGTACACAATTTCAAGAAATCAATGGCTATAATACCATTGGCCAGATGTATGCGTTCGGAATAAGATTGAAATAAATACTAATAGAAATTAAATTTAAAAAAGCTTTGTACCTTCATACAAAGCTTTTTTTATGGAATTGCATCTAGATCAATTAATCACAGTAGTTTTTACGTTATTTGCCGTCATAGATATTGTAGGATCTATTCCTTTATTAATAGCAATGAAAGAAAAATCGGGAGCCATTCAGTCTTTTAAAGTGACTTTAATTTCTGGTGCACTCATGATTTTATTTTTATTTTTAGGCAAACCATTTTTACAAATTTTAGGTCTTGATGTAAAATCATTTGCAGTGGGGGGCTCTATTGTCATTTTTCTATTGGGATTAGAAATGGTATTGGGGCATGAAATTTTCAAAGGAGATAAAAATGCACAAGCAGGGGCGGTAGTTCCCATTGCTTTTCCCATTATTGCAGGTAGCGGTACCTTAACCACCATTATGTCTCTAAAAGCCAACTATGATGAATTATATATTGCAACAGGTATACTTATAAACTTAGTAGTTGTATATGTGGTTTTAAAATCTCTTGCTTTTATTGAACGACTTTTAGGCCCTGCTGGTCTTTTAGCGGTGCGTAAATTTTTTGGAGTTATTCTTTTAGCTATAGCAGTCAAAATATTTTCTAGCAATATTGCTGCATTGAAACGCTAGTACTATGAATTATTATATTGTGAATCCCCATGCCGGCGCTAATAATAAAAGAATCTTTTTAAAAATTAGTTCACTAATAAAAACCGATCCCCATCACATTCTTTGGGAAACCACTCAACCTCAAGAAGCATTTAAATTAGCTCTCCAAGCCATAAGTGAAAAAGCCACTCGCATTATTGCCGTGGGAGGCGATGGAACTATTAACGAAGTCGCATCGGCATTAGTGGGCAAATCTATTCCATTAGGAATTATTCCCATTGGTTCAGGAAATGGTTTGGCTAGACATTTAAAAATTCCATTAAATTTTAAAAAAGCTTTTAATAAAGTATTATCAGGCAGTGTGATCAAAATTGATGTTGGTTATATTAATCAAAAACCTTTTTTCTGCACAGCAGGTATTGGTTTTGATGCAGCAGTTGCTCATTGCTTTGCAAAAAGTAAAGGGAGGGGTTTATTAAACTATATGAAAGCCACTCTACTTACTTTATTGAATTATAAGCCCATAGAAATAGGCATAAATGATGGAATAAAAGAAAAAATATTTTCCTTAAGCATAGCCAATGCTAATCAATTTGGCAACAATGCTTATATCTCTCCATTTTCAAATATTCGGGATGGACAATTAGAATTAGTTAAAATTGGCATTCTGAATACCTTCGAGGCTTGTATTTTAGCAGTGCGATTATTTAAAAAAAATATTCACAAATCTACTAAAGTAAATTTCCAAGCGATTAATAATTCCTGCATACATTATGCCCGTCAAGCTCCTATTCATATTGATGGAGAAAACCTTTTTACCGATAACGAAGTATTAAAAATTACTGTTAGTCCACTCGCTTTAGATGTTATTTTATAACCCAGCTCCTAGCCACTGGCATCTGGTTTTGTAAAATTTCCTAAAGGGTGGATTATATGTGGATTACCTAAGTATTTATTAGCCAATTTATTACTACTTTACAGCTTCATTTTTATACCAAATTTTCTATGGGCCCGATTTCTTTAATTGCCTTATTAATTGCCGCTATTGCATTTTCTGCAGGGGGCATTATAATTGGAAAAATTTTAGTAAAAGGAAGCAAAAACCCTCAAAAAGGAGAAGCTTATGAATGTGGCATTCCCACCCAAAGTTCACCCTGGCATCAATTCAATGTGGGCTATTATTTATTTGCCTTATTGTTTTTAATATTTGATGTAGAACTTGTATTCTTATATCCCTGGGCGGTGGTAGTAAAAAAATTAGGCATGGTAGCATTTATAGAAATTTTGGTATTTCTGTTTATATTATTCATGGGCTTTTTATACGCTCATAAAAAAGGTGCATTAAAATGGAATTAAAAGAAAAAACAACAGGAAAAGAAGCTTTCCCAGGAATTATACATGAAACACCTGGAGGCGGTATAGTAGTAAGCACTTTTGATAGTATTATTAATTGGGCAAGATCTAATTCTTTATGGCCTTTGTCTTTTGCTACAAGTTGTTGTGGTATTGAAATGATGTCAACCGCTTCTGCTAAATATGATTTTTCTCGATTTGGTTTTGAAGTGGCTAGAGCTTCACCACGTCAAGCCGATGTCATTATTATTGCAGGTACTATTGTTAATAAAATGGCTCCCGTATTAAAAAGATTATACGATCAAATGGCCGATCCCAAATATGTCATTGCCATGGGTGCTTGTGCTATTAGTGGTGGCCCCTTCTTTTACAATACTTATTCAGTGGTAAAAGGAGCAGATCATGTAATTCCTGTAGATGTCTATATTCCTGGCTGTCCTCCACGACCCGAAGCCTTGCTTCACTCATTAATTTCTTTGCAAGAAAAAATTAAATTAGGTCTCACCCGCGAACAAATTAGAGGAGAATTTAAAGTGTAAAATTAAAATGACTCAAATAGTAATAAAACAAGAAGAAATTAAAGAGTATATCAGCTCTCTAGCTCCTACAGCAGTTTTTGATGAAACGGGAGAGTGGCTAAATGTAGTAGTTGAATCTACAACCCTTCATGCATTGATGAATTCTTTGAGAAACGGTAAAATGCAAATGAATTATTTGTTTTGCTTAACCTGTGTAGATTTTAAAACCCATTTAACCATGGTATATCATTTGTCAGCAACCACTCATCGTCAAAGTATTGTCATTAAAGCCAATATAAATAGAGAGGCCCCTGTCATAGATACCGTTTGTACTATTTGGAGGACTGCTGAATTTTTAGAACGTGAGGTTTTTGAAATGTTTGGCGTGCACTTTAACAACCATCCCGACTTAAGAAAATTAATTTTAGAAGAAGATACTCCGAAAGGATTTGATGAAAAAAAAGGATACTGGCCTCTCAGAAAAGATTTTGAAGACCCTATCAACATGATAAAATTATAATTGGCAGATGTACCATCAAACTGAAATAATAAAAGATACCAGTGATTTAGGCGCCGATGGCGAATTAGTCATAAATATGGGGCCTCAACATCCTGCTACACATGGAGTACTTCATTTAGTAGTGACACTCAATGGAGAAACCATTAAAAAAATTGAACCCCATTTAGGTTATATACATCGCTCCATTGAAAAAATGTGTGAAAGCTTAACCTATCGTCAATTTATTTATGTGACCAGCAGAATGGATTATTTATCCTCTCACATAAATAATTTAGGCTGTGCTTTATTAGTAGAGAAAGGAGTACAAATTGAAGTGCCAGATAGAGCCAAATATGTGCGAGTTATTTTAAGTGAACTAACTCGAATAGCTTCCCATGAACTATGGTTGGGAGCCATGGCTATGGACCTAGGTGCTTTTACACCCTTTTTCTATGCTTTTAGAGAAAGAGAAATGATTACTGAAATAATGGAAGATACTTGTGGCGCAAGGTTAACCATGAATTATATTGTGCCTGGCGGTTTGATGTATGATATACACCCCGATTTTCAGAAAAAAGTAAAAGCTTTTATTTCTCAATTCAAATCTAAAGTAACTGAATACGAAGATTTAGTTACCAACAATGTTATCTTTCAAAGTAGAACTAAAGGAGTAGGAATTTTAAGCGCTGAGGATGCTATTTCTTATGGTTGTACCGGCCCTGTTGCAAGAGCAAGTGGAGTAAGCTGTGATATTAGAAAAATTTATCCTTACGAAATTTATGATAAAGTAGCATTTGATGAAATTTTAGAAACAGCTGGAGATTCTTTTGCTCGTTATATAGTACGCGTCAAAGAAATGAATCAGTCTATTCGTATTATTGAACAGCTCATAGATAATATACCTGAAGGTGATTTTGTAGCTAAAACAAAAAATGTTTTGAAGATACCTAAGGGCGAATTTTATACAAGAGTAGAAACTGCAAGAGGTGAATTGGGCATCTATGTTGTAAGCGAAGGAGGCACTACCCCATATAGAATTAAATTTAGATCTCCAGGTTTTTCAAATTTATCGGCGCTCAATCATATTGCAGCAGGAAGTAAAATTGGAGATTTAATGGCAAGTATGGGAACACTAGATTTAGTAATACCAGATATTGACCGATAATTATAGATAAAAAATAAAATAGTAGCATATTGCATGTTTAGTTTAGAAGAAATTACCACCAGTGTTCAAAACTGGTTATTTATGAAATTTAATCCCACTATAGCATTAGCTATGGAGTGTGTCATTGTTATTCTACTATCTATAAGTTTATTTGCCATTTTAGGTTTGGTCTTAGTGTTAATGGAGAGAAAAGTGGCAGCACATATTCAAATTCGATTGGGACCCAATCGAGTGGGTCCAGGTGGCATGTTTCAAACTGTTGCAGACACTCTGAAACTCATTATGAAAGAAGGCTTAACACCCGACCAAGCCGATAAATTTTTATTCAACTTAGCTCCTTTTGTAGTAATGATGGTGGGTATGTTATTATTGGCTCCCATTGCTTTTGCAAAGAATTTTCAAATATGGGATATAAATATTGGGGTTTTATATATATCCTCTGTCTCTTCTTTATCAGTCATAGGAATTTTGATGGCAGGATGGGCAAGTAATAATAAGTATTCACTATTAGGTGCCATGAGAAGTGGTGCGCAAATTGTAAGCTATGAATTGTCTGCGGGCTTTGCCGTTCTAACTATAGTAGTACTTACAGGTAGTTTACAAATTTCAGAAATTGTAAAAGCCCAAGAAAATGGATGGTGGATATTCAAAGGACATATACCTGCAATAATTGCATTTGTTTTATACATAATTGCCGTTACTGCGGAAACCAATCGTGCCCCTTTTGACTTAGCGGAAGCCGAATCGGAATTAACTGCTGGGTTTCACACCGAATATTCGGGTATGCGATTTGCCTTATTTTTTTTAGCAGAG